>NZ_CADEAU010000044.1 GCF_902825405.1 Micromonospora maritima
GCCGACCCGGAGCCGGTCACCGCGACCCCGGCGGTACGCCGACCGGTGCGCGCCGTCCGGGTGCCGGCGGCGCCGCTCGACGGGGCGGACGACGGCGAGCTGGCCGCCTACAACCGCTACCTTTCCTGGTTGAACGCGAATCCGGGCGCCCGGCCCGGCGACTATCCCGGCTGAGGCCGGTGCGGAAGGACGGACGACGGTGGGCGGAGCCCTTACCCGGTACCGCGTGATCGCCTGGATCGTGGGCGTGGCGCTGGTGGTGCTGGTCCTGATCGGCATGCCGCTGAAGTACGGCTTCGACAACCCGAGCGTGGTGGCCGTGGTCGGCGTCGCGCACGGCTGGCTCTACATGCTCTACCTGGCGCTCACCTTCGACCTGTCCCGCCGGGCCGACTGGCCGCTGAAGCGGATGCTGCTGGTGATGCTCGCCGGCACCGTGCCGTTCGTCTCGTTCTACGCGGAACGGCGGGTGAGCCACTGGGTGGCCGCCGCGAACCGACCGCGTACGCCGGAGCCGGTCGCCGGCTGACCGGGCCGTCGCGCCGTTCAGCGTGCCGGCCGCCACGGCGCGGCGGCCGGCGGGTCGGTCCAGCCACCGAGGCGCGCGCCCTCGCGGGCCCGGCGCAGCGCGCGGGTCACCTGGCCGAACTGACGCTCGTCGTCGCTGCTGAACAGCAGCACCTCGGTCCCCCGGACCCGCCCCCACAGCTCGTGTGCGGGCGGGCGCCAGCGGTCGCCGAGCAGCACCAGCAGCAGCGGCAGCAGGCCCACCGCGCCGAGCGTCAGGTACGCCCCGGCGGTGAGCCGCTCCAGGCCGCCGGTGAAGCCGAGCAGCAGGCCGACCGCGGCGATCAGCGCGGCGGAGACGGCGACCGCCCGGACGGCGAGCCGGTCGTGCGGGCCGCGGGTGGTCCAGAGCTGGGTGATCTCGGCCACCGCCCAGCTGTTGCGGCCGACGGTGAAGCGCTCGGCGGTGACGACGATGCCGGGCCGGGCGTAGAGCAGCGTGGGCGTGGTCGCGTGCGGCGACCGGGGCGGGCGGGCGGAGGAGCGATCGGTCTGCACGGCGGCCTCCCGGGGGCGCGGGTCCCGTGGTGGGGATTCCCGGTTCCGCGCTTCATTGTGTGGCGGACACGCCACCCGACCTCGGGTTTTCGCCCACCCGGCGGGCACGCCGCCGGACGAGCCTGCCGGAAAAAGAGAGCGATTTCCGTCTTTGTCGTGACTTTGCCTGGCGCGGCCTGGCGACATCCGTCCAGAACGACGAATCGGGCGAGTCGCGCCTTCCGCCCAGGAGCGCCGAACGGGGCGACGCCAGGTCCGCGAAACGGTCACGGACAGTCAGCCGTCCCATTGTCACTTTCCGACACTTTGCCAACTTTCGCCCCTGCTTGAACTCCCGTCGACTCCGATCACGGGTTAGGTTGTCCAGGTCGGTCCGGTCGACCGCCGTCCGCCCGGACGGCGCCGGGTCGGTGTCGGCGGGGAGTGACACGCCTCCCGTCGACCGTGGAGAGGAGCTTTCCGCTCTTGTCGTCCTTACGGATGCTGCTCCGCTCGCTGGCGGTGGCCGGCCTCTCGGCCGCGCTGCTCGCCCCGGCGTCGGTGGCTCGGGCCGAGCCCACCCCCGCCGAGCTGACGAAGCAGATCGAGAAGTCCTCGACTGAGCTGGAGCGAATCGTCGAGTCGTACAACAAGCTCAACGAGGAGATCAAGGCCAACAAGGCCACCGCGGCCACGTTGGAGGCCCGGATCGGCCCGTTGCAGGAACAGGCCGAACGGAGTCGCGCCGACGTGGGCGCGATCGCCGCGACGGCGTACAAGACAGGTGGCATGCGCACCGCCGCGGCCCTGCTCGAGCCGGGCGGTCCGGCCTCGCTGCCGGACCGGCTGGGCACGCTCGACCAGCTCACCCGTCAGCGGCAGCGCACCATCGACAGCTTCACCGGCGACCAGCGCCGGCTGATCGACCAGAAGACCCGGCTCGACGTCACGCTGGCGAAGGAGGCGGCGCAGGCCAAGCAGCTGACCGCCGCCAAGAAGCGGATCGAGGCGGACCTGGCCGGCCTCTACGAGATGCGCCGCAAGGCGTACGGGCGGGCCACCGAGGCCCCGGTCAAGGCGAGTTCGGCGGGCACGCCCCCGGCCGTCTCCGGCAAGGCCGGCGTCGCGGTGCGGTACGCGTACGGCGCGGTCGGCAAGCCCTACGGCTACGGCGACGACGGCCCCGGCAGCTACGACTGCTCGGGGTTGACGCTGGCCGCCTGGCGGGCCGCCGGGAAGTCACTGCCGCACAGCGCGGCGCAACAGTGGAGCGCGGTGACGCGGATCAGTCGCAGCGAACTGCAACCGGGCGACCTGGTGTTCTACTCCGGCCTCGGACACGTGGCGCTCTACGTCGGCGGCGGTCAGATCATCGACGCGCCGAGCGCGGGCCGCAACGTCAGCAAGCGGGGCATGAACATCATGAGCATCGCCGGCTACGGCCGGGTCTGACCCGAAACGACGAACGGCCGGCGTCCCCCTGTCGGACGCCGGCCGTTCGTCGTTTCCATTACTACCAGGTCAGGCCGCCTGCAGCCCTTCGGCGCGGGCCAGCTCACGCAGCCGGCCGAGGGCCTGGATCTCCAGCTGGCGGATCCGCTCCCGGGAGAGCGAGAACCGCGACGCGACCTCGGTCAGCGAGTGCTCGCGCCCGTCCTCCAGGCCGTAGCGGGCCCGCATGATGCCGGCCGAACGGTCGTCGAGGTGGTTGAGCAGGCCCTCGATCCGCTGCCGCTCCAGGCCGGTCAGCACGATCTCCTCCGGCGACGGCGCGTCGCTGTCGGCGACCAGGTCACCGAGGTTGGTGTCGCCGTCGTCGCCCACCGGGGTGTCCAGCGAGACGGTGTCCTGCGACCAGCGGCGCAGCTCGTTGACCCGCTCGACGGTGACGCCCAGCGCGGTCGCGATCTGCTCCGGCTCCGGGTCGCTGCCCATCTCGCGGGTGAGCTGCCGGGCCACGTTGCGCATCCGGTTGACGTCCTCGACCAGGTGCACGGGCAGCCTGACGGTGCGCTCCTGCTGGGCGATGGCCCGGCTGATCGCCTGCCGGATCCACCACGTCGCGTAGGTGGAGAACTTGAAGCCGCGCTCGTAGTCGAACTTCTCGACCGCGCGGACCAGGCCGGTGTTGCCCTCCTGGATGAGGTCCAGCATGGGCATCCCGGACCGCACGTAACGCCGGGCGATCGAGACGACCAGCCGCAGGTTCGCGCGGATGAACAGGTCCTTCGCGCGCTCGCCCTCGACGACGATCCGCTCCAGGTCCTCCCGGTCGGCGCCCTCGGGGATCCGGTCGGTGTCGAGCAGGTGCTCGGCGTAGAGGCCCGCCTCGATCGCCTTGGAGAGGTCGACCTCACGGGCGGCGTCCAGCAGCGGCGTCCGGGAGATCTCGTGCAGGTAGACGCCGACCAGGTCCCGCTCCTCGGCGACCTCGTCGGTACGCATGCCGATGTTCTTGTCCACGATTGCCACGGTCCCCTCGCTCGCGCCGGTTGCCCGGTTCCTTGCCATCCCCACGTTCATCAGCCCTCCCCGTAACTTCCGCTGTGCCCGTAGGTGCTGACACCTACACAACAGATGTGACGCGTCGGGGATTCCATGTCGTGAGTCGAAACTGTCACGAATGCCTGAGTAGTAGCTGAGAGCCCGGTCCATGTTTCCTGTCAGGACCCCTGTTCGGGCGGCTCGCGGTCGCCCTGGTCAGGGGGCGCGGGAGCAGCGGAATCGCCGTCCGCCCATGGAATGGCACCATTGCCTGTTCCATGAACACAGCGAGCCGCGTCACCGCTTGATTGCGATCCTGGTCACTGCCTGATACGCGCCCGTGGACCCACTGGTTCAGCCACGGTGAGGATTACCCTCCGCCTCGTTGAACAATCCGCTCGGGGAGAGAGTCCCCTCCCGCCACGTGATACGCGTCGCACCCGCCCGGCGGATGCGCCGGGCGGGTGTTCGCGTGGGGAGGGTCAGGAGGCGAGCAGAGCCAGAGCGCCGCGTACCTGGTCGGCGGAGCGGGCCAGCGCGGCCCGGGCGGCGGGCACCTCCGCGCCGGAGACGAGCGCGACCAGGGCGGTCTTGAGGTCGCCGTCGGCCTCCCGCAGGGCGACCCGGCAGACCTCCTCGGCGCACCCGGTCGCCTCCATCAGGATCGAGATCATGCGGCCGCGCAGCTTGGCGTTGGTGGCGACCATGTCGATCATCAGGTTCGAGTAGACCCGGCCCAGGCGCACCATGACGGCCGTGGAGAACGTGTTCAGCACCAGCTTCTGCGCGGTGCCCGCCTTCATCCGGGTCGACCCGGTGACCACCTCGGGTCCGGTGTCCACCCCGATGAACACGTCCACCGAGGGCGCGGCCTCGGCCTCCGGGTTGGCGCACAGCAGCACGGTCCCGGCCCCCTGCGCCCGGGACGCGGCGAGCGCCCCGAGGACGTACGGGGTGCGCCCGCTGGCCGCGAGTCCGACCACCAGGTCGCCGGGGTGCACGCATTCGCCCGCCTCGGCGGCGCCGCCCCGCTCGTCGTCCTCGGCGTCCTCGACGGCCCGCCACATGGCCTCCGGGCCGCCGGCGAGGTGCGCGCAGAACCAGTGCCGCGGTGAGTTGAACGTGGGGGCCAGCTCGGCCGCGTCCAGCACGCCGAGACGACCGGACGTGCCGGCGCCGAAGTAGTGCACCCGGTGCCCGCCGCGCAGCGCGGCGACGGCCAGGTCGACGGTCTCGGCGATCTCGTCCAGCACGGCGGCCACCGCGGCCGGCACCCGCCGGTCGGCCTCGTTGATCACGGTGAGCACGTCTCGGGTCGACATCAGGTCGAGGTCGACGCTCTGCGGGTTGCGTCGCTCGGTCGGTGCGCCGACGCGCACCACCGGACGCACCACGGCCACCTCGTCCCGCTCCACCCGGCCCGCCGTCATCCCCGCCTCCGTCCGGGACCCACCCGGTGCGACTGGACGGCCTCGGCGGTGGCCTCCAGGGCCTTCTTGGTCCGGGCCCGGCTCCGGGCGGCCACGCCGACGAACAGGCAGTCGACGACGGTGAGCTGGGCCAGCCGGCTGGCCGTCGCGCCGGACCGGTAGGTCGTCTCCCGGGCGGCGGTGGTGAGCACGTGGTCCGCGACGTCGGCGATCGGCGAGCGGGGGAAGTTGGTCAGCGCCACCGTGGTGGCTCCGCGCGCCCGGGCCTGCTCCAGCACCTCGATGACGTCGGAGGTGGTGCCGGTGTGCGAGATGCCGACCGCGACGTCACCCCGGCCCAGCAGCGCCGCCGAGGTGAGCGCGGTGTGCACGTCCGGGAAGTAGAACGCGATCCGGCCGATGCGGTGCAGCTTCTGCTGGAAGTCGGAGGCCACGAAGCCGCTGGCGCCCGCGCCGTAGACGTCGATCCGGCCGGCCGCGCCGATCGCCTCGACCACCTGCTCGCAGATCGCCGGGTCGAGCTGCTCGGCGGTCTCCTCGACGGCGCGCGCGTCGTTGAACGCGATGGTGGCGATGATCTGCGCCAGGTCCGCGCCCGGCGGGATGTCGCCGCCGACCACGCGGGCGTCCGGCGGCTCGACCCGACGCGCGGCCTCGGCGGCGAGCCGGATCCGCAGCTGGGGATAGCCGTCCATGCCGACCGACCGGCAGAACCGGATCACGGTCGCCTCGGATGTCTCGGCGGCGGTGGCGAGGTCGGTGATCGTGCGCCGGGCCGCGTCCGCCGGATCGGCGACGACCAGCCGGGCGACCCGCTGCTCGGCCGGGGACAGCGAGGGCAGGAGCCCGCTGATGTGGACGATCAGTCCACCGGTCTCGTGACTCGCAGAAATCTTCGGACTCTTCGCCACGGATGAAACTTACTTTCAGAGGGCGTGAGCGTCAACCATGACGCCGCGTATCGGGAAATTTACCGCCTTCCGCGCGCGGTCCCCACGCCAAGGGTCCCATCACCGCAGCCCGGCCGCTTCATCCGGTCCGGTCGAGTCGATCCCGCCGGCCGACCGGGTCGTCCACCGTCACGCGTTCCCGGGCCGGCCGGACGGCGGCAGGCGGGTCACCGGTCGGCCGTCCGGGCGGCCGGTTAGCGTGTGGCCATGGCGGATCGCACGGTGCTGGTGACCGGAGGCACGGGCGGGCTGGGGGGCGCGGTCACGGCCGCCTTCCTGCGCGGCGGCTGGCGGGTGGTCGTACCCCAGCGGGAGCCCGGGACGGACGACGGCCCGGTCCGGGTCGTGGCCGACCTGCTGACCCCCGAGGGGGCCGCGCGGGCGGTCGAGGCAGCCACCGGCGACCCGGCCGCGCCGCTACGCGCGGTGGTGAACCTCGTCGGCGGGTACGCCAGCGGCGGGCTGGTCCACGAGACCCCGGTCGAGGAGTTCGAGCGGATGCTGCGGATCAACCTGCGCCCGACGTACCTGGTCACCCAGGCGGCGCTGCCGCACCTGGTCGAGGCCGGCGGCGGCGCGGTGGTCTGCGTGTCGGCCCGGGCGGCGGTGGCGCCGTTCCCCGGGGCGGCCGGATACGCCACCGCCAAGGCGGCGGTGCAGGCGTTCGCCGGCGCGGTGGCGGTCGAGTACCGGCCGCGCGGGGTGCGGTGCAACACCGTGCTCCCGAGCGTCATCGACACCCCGGCCAACCGGGCCGCCCAGCCCGAGGCCGACCACCGGCGGTGGGTGCCGCCGGCCGAGATCGCCGCCGTGATCCGCTTCCTCGCCTCCGACGAGTCCGCCCCGACCAGCGGCGCGAGCGTCCCGGTCTACGGGCGGGCCTGAGCCGGCACCGGCCCGTCCCGCCCGGCGCCGCCGGAGGGCCGTGGCGTGTCCTCCGGATCCGGTCCGGCCAGGGCCGGCGGGTCGTCCGGCAGCCACTCGCTCAGGTGGGCCCGGATCCGGCGGGACACCTCCTGAGGCGTACCGCTGCCGTCGACGACCACGAAGCCGGCGTACTCCGGCAGCGACCGGTAGGCGGCGTCGGCGGCGGTGAGCCACCGCATGCTCTCGTGGTCGGTGCCGCGCCGTTCGATCCGCCGGTACGCCTCGGCGGGGTCGAGCGTGAGCAGGAACGTGACCCGGGGCGACGGGAAGACGCGGTACCCGACCCGGGCCAGTCGTTCCCAGCGCTGCCCGCCGTGCGCCCGGATGCTGGCGTACTGGCAGGCGGACCAGCGGTCCATCACCGCCGTCCGGCCGGTGACCAGGCAACTGACGAGCGCCAGCGCGATCGCGAGCCACCTCAGCACGGACTCGACCGCGAGCAGCCCGTCGCGACCGACGAGCCGCTGCGCGTCCGGCCGGCCGACCCGCTGGGCGAGGCGGCCGAGCCAGCGGCGGCCGCCGGCGTTGCGGTGGTAGGTGGCGGGGTGGCCGGCGGCGGTGAGCGCCTCGGCGAGCAGGTGGGCCTGGGTGGTCTTGCCCGAGCCGTCGATGCCGATCAGGGCGACGGCGCGCAGTCGGGCCCCGCCGCGCCGCGTCCGCAGTGAGCTGGCCACCTTGCCGAGGTTATCCGACCGGCGCTCGCCATCGGCGAATTGTCGCTTTCCTCCCCGCGCGGACGGACCGCGCCCGAACAGGTGTGACCGGAGCTTCCGCCGGGTACGCATCTTGATCCCACCGCCCCATGACGACGACGGGAGACCCAGATGGCCGAGCGCGGGGACGAGACCCTGGTGCACACGCTGAAGAAGGTCGCCGCCGTGCTCAAGCAGTCCGAGATCCCGTTCGCCCTGGGCGGCAGCTTCGCGGTGTACGCGCACGGCGGCCACTCCAGCGACCACGACGTGGACTTCCTGCTCCGCGAGGCCGACGTCGACCGGGCCCTGGAGGCACTGGTCGAGGCCGGCTTCACCGCCGAGCGCCCGCCGGAGGACTGGCTGGTCAAGGTCTACGACGAGGGACGCATGGTGGACCTCATCCACCGGCCGGTCGAGACCCCGGTGACCGAGGAGACGTTCGCCGACACCATCGTGCGGCCGGTCGACGCGATCCACATGCCGGTGCTCTCGGCCAGCCAGCTCATGGTGCACAAGCTGCTGAGCTTCTCCCAGCACTACTGCGACTTCGCCCGCGCCCTGCCGCTCGCCCGTTCGCTGCGGGAACAGATCGACTGGGAACGGGTACGGAAGGAAACGCAGCACTCGCCGTACGCCGAGGCGTTCCTGGTGCTGCTCGACCGGCTGGACGTGCTGCCCGGCGGCGCGCCCGGCGGAAGGGAGACCCCGTGACCGGACGGTCCGGCGACGTGCCCCCCGACGAGTACGTGGAGGCGGAGATCCAGAGCATGCTGGCCGAGGACCCGTCCGTGGCCGAGCAGGGCATCACGGTGGTGCGCCGCGAGCGCGGGCTGGTGCTCTACGGCGAGGTGGAGAGCCCGCACCGGCGGGAGGAGATCCTGCGCCGGGTGGCCGAGCGCTTCCCGGACACGCCGGTGACGAGCGACATCGGGGTCATCCGCACCCAGGCCCCCACCCAGGTCGAGGAGCTGCCGTGAAGGAGGTTCGATGGTGATCCGGATCGCCGCCGTCGGCGACGTGCACCTGGACGAGGACGTGGTGGGCCGGTTCCGTCCGGCGCTGGAGGAGCTGCCCGACTGCGCGGACGTGCTGCTGCTCGCGGGCGACCTGACCCGCCACGGCACCGAGGCCGAGGCGCGGTGCGTGGCGCAGGAGTTCGGCGACCTCGGCGTACCGGTGATCACCGTGCTCGGCAACCACGACCACCAGTGCGACCAGGTGCCACAGGTGGTCAAGGTGCTCTCCGACGCCGGGATCACCGTGCTGGAGGGCACCGGCACCGTGCTGGAGTGCGCCGGCGGGCGCCTCGGGGTGGCCGGGGTCAAGGGGTTCGGCGGCGGGTTCGCCGGGCGGTGTGCCAGCGACTTCGGCGAGCCGGAGATGAAGGCGTTCGTCCGGACCACCCGGGAGAGCGCCGACGCGCTGGCCGCCGCGCTGCTGTCGCTGGAGTGCGACTCGCTGGTCGCGCTCACCCACTACTCCCCCGTGCCGGACACGCTGGCCGGCGAGCCGCCGGAGATCTACCCGTTCCTGGGTTGCTACCAGCTCGGGCAGGCGATCGACTCGGCGCCGACCGCGCTGGCGCTGCACGGCCACGCCCACCACGGCACCGAGCGCGGCACCACGCCGGGCGGCGTCCGCGTCCGCAACGTCGCGCACCCCGTGATCAAGCAGGCCTACAGCGTGTTCCACCTGGGCGACCAGGTCGACTGAGCGGGAGGTTTCCGGGATCGGAGCGCCGGGTATCCAGCCGCCATGGAGCTGATTCTCTGGATTCTCGCAGTCGTACTCGTGGTCGCCGGAATTCTCGCCCTGTTCCGCCGGCAGATCCTCTGGGGCATCGTCCTCATCGTCGTCGGCCTGCTGGTCGGCCCGGGTGGCGTCAGCATCTTCAATTAGCGGTCCCTGTCCTTCACCCCTGACCCGCCGGGGTCGTCGGGTCCGGCGCTCTGTCCTCCCAGACCGGAGCGTCCGGACCCGGCGATCCCGGCGTTTTCGTGTCCGGCGGGGTTTGTCCGGCGGGCCCAACGGCAACTATCTCGACCATGGAGACAATTCAGCGCGCCGGGCGGCGCACCGCCGGGGCCCGGACGTGGTGGGCGCTGCTCGGCTTCGGGGCCGCCACGTTCGCCGCCGCCGCCATCGGTGGGCTCGGTGTCCGAGGCACGTCCGCGGAGTACCAGAGCCTGGAGCAGCCCGCCTGGGCACCGCCCTCCTGGCTGTTCGGCCCGGTCTGGACTGTGCTGTACGCGCTGATCGCGATCGCCGGCTGGCTGGTCTGGCGTCGGGTCGGTTTCGGGCCCGCGCTGTGGGCCTGGGTCGCGCAGCTCGTGCTCAACGCGATCTGGACGCCACTGTTCTTCGGCGCCGGCCGCTACGGGCTGGCCTTCGCCGAGATCGTGGTGATGTGGCTGGCGATCGGGGTCACCGTGGCCCTGTTCCGGCGCGTCTCCCGGCCGGCGACGCTGCTGATGCTGCCGTACTGGGCCTGGGTCACGTTCGCCGCAGCGCTCAACTTGGCCATCTGGCGGATGAACTCCTGACCTCCGGCGGGCGCGGGGACCGGCCGCCCCGCGCCCGCGGAGGTCAGCAGCGGGGCACGCCGGGGATGTAGCCGTCGTAGCCGGTGTAGACGTACGCGTCGGAGATGAAGCGCCCGGAGCCGATCCGGTCCCAGATCGAGCTGGTGCCGTAGGTGCCGGTGACGCTGGTGCCGCTGGTCTGGCAGTAGATCGTCACCCCGGCCCCGTCGGCCACCGTGCCGACCGCGCTGTAGCCGGTGCCCGGACCGGACCGGACGGTCAGGGCCGTGCCGGACGTGTTGACCGTGCCGGCCCCGGTGTCCGCGCCGGCGCAGCCGTTGTCGCTCCGGTAGGTCTTCGTGCCCCAGTAGAGGGCCTCGGCGCCGTTGAACTTGATCTTCACGGCGCTGCCGTTCGAGCGCTGCTCGTAGTGCAGGTGCGGCCCGGTGGACCCGCCGGTGGTGCCGACGTACCCGATCACCCGGCCGTACCCGACGGTCTGGCCGACCGAGACGTTGAAGGCGTTCAGGTGCGCGTAGTAGGTGGTCCAGCCACCGCCGTGGTTGATCCGGACGTACTTTCCGTAGCTCGTGTCGCCGAGGTTCGTCACCACGTCGACCGTGCCCGGCGCGCTGGCCACCACCGGGTCGCCGAGGTCGTCGGTGCGGTTGAAGTCGATCGCGTTCGCCGGGCTGTGGTTGGTCCGCGTCTGGCCGGACCAGGACTGGTCGCACGGGAACGGGACCTTGAACGTCGGCGCGGCCAGGGCCGGCGCCGCCGGGAGCACGACCGCCGCAGCCAGGACCACCGCACCCGACGCGAAACTGAGCCACCGCTTACCCATCCACTGCCTCCTATGTTGAAAGTCTTCAATTTTATACGGACAGCGTGACAGAAAGTTCCATCGAGCGGAAGATTCGTGGGAGCGCACCCACGGCCGGTGGCAGGGGTTTCGGGATTGTTACCGGGCCGTGTCCGGCAGGGGGTGGACCGGACGGGATGCAAGCGCTTACATGTGGGGACGACCATCGGACCGGCGCGGGTTCGATTTCCCCCCACGCGCCGGCAAGGAAGGAGATCGGCATGGCGTTTGCCAGATCGCGCCAGGCTCTCGCGGTCACCGGCGTGCTGGGGCTGGCGCTCGGCGTCGCCGCCTGCGGCACCGGCAACGACAAGAAGAGCGACAACGCGAGCTCGCCCGAGTGCGCGGCATACGAGAAGTACCAGGGTCACGACGGCAAGAAGGTCTCGATCTACTCCTCGATCCGTGACATCGAGGCCGACCGGCTCGACCAGTCCTGGAAGCAGTTCGAGGACTGCACCGGCATCGACATCGACCACGAGGGCTCGGGCGAGTTCGAGGCCCAGCTTCCGGTCCGGGTGGACGGCGGCAACGCGCCCGACATCGCCTTCATCCCGCAGCCGGGTCTGCTGAAGCGCTTCGTCGACTCGGGCAAGCTCAAGCCGGCCGGCGCCGACACCAAGGCCATGGCCGAGCAGAACTACTCCCCCGACTGGCTGAAGTACAGCACCGTCAACGGCCAGTTCTACGGCGCCCCGCTGGGCTCCAACGTGAAGTCCTTCGTGTGGTACTCGCCGAAGACCTTCAAGGAGAAGGGCTGGTCGGTCCCGACCACCTGGCAGGAGCTGATCGACCTCAGCGACAAGATCGCGGCGAGCGGCACCAAGCCGTGGTGCGCCGGCATCGAGTCCGGTGACGCCACCGGCTGGCCGGCCACCGACTGGATCGAGGACGTCCTGCTGCGTACCGCGGGCCCCGAGGTCTACGACAAGTGGACCACCCACGGCATCCCGTTCAACGACCCGCAGGTCGTCACGGCCGTCAACCAGGCCGGCACCATCCTCAAGAACGAGAAGTACGTCAACGGCGGCTTCGGCGGCGTGAAGAGCATCGCCACCACCTCGTTCCAGGAGGGCGGCACGCCCATCACCGCCGGCAAGTGCGCACTGCACCGCCAGGCGTCCTTCTACGCCAACCAGTGGCCCGAGGGCACCAAGGTGGCCGAGGACGGCGACGTCTTCGCGTTCTACTTCCCGGCCATCGACCCGGCCAAGGGCAAGCCGGTGCTGGGTGGCGGCGAGTTCGTCGCGGCCTTCGCCGACCGTCCCGAGGTCCAGGCGGTGCAGACCTACCTGGCCTCCGGTGAGTACGCCAACAGCCGGGCCAAGATCGGTGACTGGGTGTCCGCGAACAAGAAGCTGGACCTCAACAACGTCCCGAACCCGGTGGACAAGCTCTCCGTGGGCATCCTGCAGGACGAGAAGACCGTCTTCCGCTTCGACGGTTCGGACCTGATGCCGGCCGCGGTCGGCGCGGGCACGTTCTGGAAGGGCATGGTCGCCTGGATCAACGGCAAGGACACCACGACCGTCCTGAACGACATCGAGGGCAGCTGGAAGTGATCTGAGGGGGTGGCCCGGTCCGCGACGCGGGCCGGGCCACCCCCGAAGCATCCGAACCCTTGAGGGAGGGTTGATGGAGTTCGACTTCGCGGCGGAACAGCCGAAGTTCCTCATGCTGCTGTACGGGCTGATCGCTTTCGTCGCGGTGGTGGGCGGCCTGCTCCTGCTCCTCGACGTGGTGCCGACCTGGTTCGCCCGGCGCCGGGAGGCGCAACTGGTCGCGGCCGCGGCGGGCGGCGGACCGGTGCCCCGCCGGCGCAAGCAGCGGGAAGGCCTGTTCGCGTTCTTCTTCCTGCTGCCCACGCTGCTGTTCCTGGCCATCGGTCTGGTGGTGCCGGCCATCCGCACCACGCTGCTCTCCTTCATGGACGCGCGCAGCACCGACTGGGTGGGGCTGGACAACTACGGCTGGATGTTCGCCGAGGACTCGATCTTCCGGGTCCTGATCAACACCCTGATCTGGGTGCTGCTGGTGCCGCTGGTGGCGAGCGCGTTCGGCCTGATCTACGCGGTCCTGGTGGACAAGGCCCGGTTCGAGTCGGCGGCCAAGTCGCTGATCTTCCTGCCGATGGCGATCTCGTTCGTCGGCGCCGCCATCATCTGGCGGTTCATCTACGCCTTCCGCGGTGACGGGCAGGAGCAGATCGGCCTGCTCAACCAGATCGTGGTCAGCCTGGGCGGCGAGCCGAAGCAGTGGCTGCTCGACTCGCCGCTGAACACGTTCCTGCTCATCGTGATCATGGTCTGGATCCAGGCCGGTTTCGCCATGGTGGTGCTCTCCGCGGCCATCAAGGCCATCCCGGCGGACATCATCGAGGCGGCCCGGCTCGACGGGACCACCCCGTGGCAGATGTTCTGGCGGATCACCATGCCGAGCATCCGGCCGGCGCTGATCGTGGTGGTGGTGACGATCTCCATCGCCACGCTCAAGGTCTTCGACATCGTCCGGACCGCCACCAACGGCAACTACGACACCAACGTGATCGCGACCGAGATGTACAACCAGGCGTTCCGGTACGGCGAGAACGGGCAGGGCTCGGCGCTCGCGGTCTTCCTGTTCGTCCTGGTCCTGCCGCTCGTGATCTACCAGATCCGCAACCTGCGCAAGCAGCGGGAGGGCTGAGATGACCACCGCCACGCCCACCGTCGGAGCCGGCGTCCAACCCCCGGCGCCACTCACCCGGGCCGCCCGGGTCCGCAAGCGGCTGAACAGCCGCACCGCCACCCTGGTCTCGATCGTGCTCGCGCTGCTCTGGACGATCCCGACCTTCGGCCTGTTCGTCTCCTCGTTCCGGCCGGAGGACCAGATCAAGACCACCGGCTGGTGGACGTTCTTCCGGGACCCGCAGTTCACCCTGCAGAACTACCAGGACGTGCTGTTCAGCACCGGTTCGTCCGGGCAGCTCGCCAGCTACTTCATCAACTCGCTGGCGATCACCATCCCGTCGGTGCTCTTCCCCATCGCGTTCGCCTCGCTGGCCGCTTACGCGCTGGCGTGGATCAACTTCAAGGGCCGGGACTGGCTCTACATCGGCATCTTCGCGTTGCAGATCGTGCCGCTGCAGATGGCCCTCGTGCCGCTGCTGAGGTTCTTCTCCACCGGCGTCACCGTCGGCGGGGTCCAGATCCTCCCCGCCTGGGACCTGGTCGACGAGCAGAAGTTCGCGCAGGTGTGGTTCGCGCACACCTGTTTCGCGCTCCCGTTCGCCGTCTACCTGCTGCACAACTTCATCTCGCAGCTCCCCGGCGACCTGATGGAGGCGGCCCGGGTCGACGGGGCCACCCACCCGAAGATCTTCCGCACCATCGTGCTGCCGCTGATCACGCCCGCGCTGGCGGCGATCGGCATCTTCCAGTTCCTCTGGGTCTGGAACGACCTGCTGGTCGCGCTGATCTTCGCCGGGGGCAGCGACGAGACCGCCCCGCTGACGGTCCGGCTCGCCGAGCTGGCCGGCACCCGGGGCAACGAGTGGCAACGGCTCACCGCCGGTGCGTTCGTCTCGATCGTCGTACCGCTGCTGGTGTTCCTGTCCCTCCAGCGCTACTTCGTGCGGGGCCTGCTCGCCGGCAGCGTCAAGGGTTGATCCACCGTCCCGCCGCCGCCGGTGTGCCGGCGGCGGCGGGGCACGGGTCGCAGCGGGGAGCCACGATGACCAAGATTGACGACGTCGCCCGCCTGGCCGGGGTCTCCACGGCCACCGTCTCCCGGGCGCTGCGCGGTCTGCCGACGGTCTCCGCCGCCACCCGCCGCCGGGTGCTCGCCGCCGCCGAGCAGCTCCAGTACGCGGTCTCGCCGAGCGCCTCCCGACTGGCCGGCGGCCGGACCGGCACGGTCGCGGTGGTGGTCCCCCGGATCACCCGCTGGTTCTTCGGAACCGTGGTCGAGGCGGTCGAGGACTACCTCCAGCACAACGGCTACGACCTGCTGCTCTACAACCTCGGCGGCCGGGAGCAGACCCGCCAGCGGGTGCTCCGTCCGGCCGGCCTGCACAAGCGGGTGGACGCGATCATGCTGGTCGCCACCCCGCTGCGCGCGGCCGACGTGCACGCGCTGACCAAACTGGACCTGCCCGGGGTGACGATCAGCTCCGGCAGCGGCGTGCCCGGCTGGCCCTGCGTCCGCATCGACGACGTGGCCGCCGCCCGGACCGCCACCCGCCACCTGCTCGACCTCGGCCACACCCGGATCGCGCACATCTCCGGCGACCCCGACGACGAGCTGGCCTTCACCACCCACCTCGACCGGCGGCGCGGCTACCAGGAGGCGCTGCGCGGCGCCGGCATCCGGCCCGACCCGAGCCTCGACGTCGAGTCCCGGTTCACCATCGACGGCGGCACCCGGGCCACCGCCGAGCTGCTCGCCCGGGGCGAGCCGCCGACCGCCATCTTCGCCGCCTGCGACGAGATGGCCATGGGCGCGGTCACCGCGCTGCGCGACGCCGGGCTCCGGGTCCCGCAGGACGTCAGCGTGATCGGCATCGACGACCACGACCTGGCCGGAGTGCTCGGACTGAGCACGATCGCCCAGCCGGCCGCCGAGCAGGGGCTGCTCGCCGCGCGCATCCTGCTCGACCCGCTGGGCGCCCGGGTCGCCGAGCCGTACGCCGGCCTGGTGCCCGCCCCGCGCGCCGCCGACGCCGACGGGAAGACGCCGGCCTCGGTGATCCTCCCCACTCGCCTGGTGGTGCGGGACTCGACCGCGCCGCCCCGGGCACACTGAACGGACCCGTTCGCCCCGCACGCACGACAGGGAGAAGGCGCTGAACACCGACGCGACGCAGCAGAGTCCGGCCACCGGCTGGTGGACCGAGGCGGTCATCTACCAGGTCTACCCGCGCTCGTTCGCCGACTCCGACGGCGACGGCATCGGCGACCTGCCGGGCATCACGGCCCGTCTCGACCACCTCGCCGAGTTGGGCGTCGACGCGCTCTGGCTGTCCCCGTTCTATCCGTCCCCGCAGGCCGACGCCGGCTACGACGTGGCCGACTACCGGGACGTGGACCCGCTCTTCGGCTCGCTCACCGACGCCGACAAGCTGATCACCGAGGCGAAGGCGCGCGGCCTGCGGGTGATCGTCGACCTGGTGCCCAACCACACCTCGTCCGCGCACCGCTGGTTCACCGCCGCCGTGGCGGCCGCGCCGGGCAGCCCCGAGCGGCAGCGCTACGTCATCCGGGACGGCAAGGGCCCGGACGGCGCCGAGGCCCCGAACGACTGGGAGAGCGTGTTCGGCGGCCCGGCCTGGACCCGGCTGCCGGACGGGCAGTGGTACCTGCACCTGTTCGACCCCGGCCAGCCCGACCTGAACTGGGACAACCCGGAGGTGCGCGAGGAGTTCCTCGGCGTCCTGCGCTTCTGGCTCGACCGGGGCGTGGACGGGTTCCGGGTGGACGTCGCGCACGGCCTGATCAAGCAGGCCGACCTGGCCGACTGGCAGGAGCCGCAGGAGATCCTCTCCGGCAGCGAGGTGGACAAGCCCCGGCCGCCGATGTGGGACCAGGACGGCGTGCACGAGATCTACCGCGAGTGGCGGCGGCTGCTCGACTCGTACGCCGGGGAGCGGGTCCTGGTCGCCGAGGCGTGGGTGGAGCCGGCCGAGCGGCTGGCCCGCTACGTCCGGCCCGACGAGATGCACCAGGCGTTCAACTTCGAGTACCTGATGGCCGCCTGGACCGCCCCGGCCCAGTACGCGGTGATCACCCGCTCCCTGGAGGCCACCGACTCGGTGGGCGCGCCGACCACCTGGGTGCTGTCCAACCACGACGTGGTCCGGCACGCCTCCCGGCTCGGGCTGACCACCGCCGGCGGCCGGATGAACGGCATCGGCGTCGACGACCCGCAGCCCGACGTGGCGCTCGGCCTGCGCCGGGCCCGCGCGGCCAGCCTCCTGATGCTCGCGCTGCCCGGCTCGGCCTACCTCTACCAGGGCGAGGAGCTGGGGCTGCCGGAGCACACCACGCTGCCCGACGAGGCCCGGCAGGACCCGACCTGGGCCCGCAGCGGGCACACCCAGCGCGGCCGGGACGGCTGCCGGGTGCCGATCCCGTGGGAGGCCGACGCCCCGTCGTACGGCTTCGGGCCGACCGACGCGAGCTGGCTGCCCCAGCCGCCGATCTGGGCCGAGTACGCGCTGGACCGGCAGCGCGGGGTGCCCGGCTCGACGTACGAGCTGTACCGCACGGCGCTGCGGCTGCGCCGCGAGCACGCGCTGGCGCGGGGCCCGCTGCGCTTCCTCTCCTCCGGCGACGAGGTGCTGACGTTCACCAACGGCGACCTCACCGTGCTGACCAACTTCGGCGCGGCGGCGGTGCCGCTGCCGGCCGGCGCCTCGGTGCTGGCGTCCAGCGCCCCGCTGGACGACAACGCGGTGCCCACCGACGTCACGGTGTGGCTCGCGTAAGGAAGGGCCCCCTGTTAACGCCTCCGGTATAGGAGGGGCCCCCTCTTAACACTCACCGTTAAGAGGGGGCCCCTCCTTCCAGGCGGTCGGCGCGGGTGTGCAGGAGCGCGTTGACCTGCGCGATGTCCCGGGGCGAAGTGCGGGCGGCCAGCCAGTACATGATCCCGGTGGGGATGAAGAACAGCTGGAACGCGGCCAGCCCGACGGCGTAGTTCAGCGGCGGCGGGAACGCCAGCCGCAACCCGCCGAACACCAGCCCGACGAGCCCGTTGCCGGCCGCCCGTCCCACGCCGTTGACCAGGTTGCCCAGGCTGTAGACCGTGCCCCGGTGCTCGGGCGGGTTGACGTCGGCGATCAGCGCGAACCAGTTGGGCGAGTTCGCCGACGTGAGCGCCAGCGCCACCACGGCGGTGAGCAGGCTCAATCCGACCGTCGGCTCGGTCAGCACGCTGGACAGCACCGCCGCCACCACCGCGCCGGAGCTGCCGCCGTCGGGCACGTCGATGTGGATCGGCACGAAGAACAACACCAGGTAGAACGGCACGGCCGCGAGGATGCCCCCGGCCGCGACCAGGGCCCGGCCGCTGGGCGTACGCCGTTGCAGCGCGTCGCCGACCAGCCCGCCGACGATGGACAGCGCACCACCGAGCTGGAACAGGGTGGCGAAGACGCTGCCCACCACCACCGCCGTGGCCGGCGAGTAGCCCTGCGCCTCGGCGCGCTGGCTGAACAGCACCGGCAGCCAGACCAGCGAGCCGAACGCGGCCTGCGCGGTCAGCCCCTGGAGGATCAGCCAGCGGTTGGTCCGGCGGGCCAGGATCCGGGGCAGGTCGGCGCGGCTGATCCGGTAGTCGTACTCGCCGCCGGCGTCGAGTGCCTCGGCCAGCTCCGGCTCGCTCTGCCCGCGCGGGATGTCGTAGGTGAACAGGTACGCCACGGTGGCGGCCAGCCCGACGACGGTCAGCAGCAGGAACGGCCGCCGCCAGTCGGTCGCGCCGAGCAGGCCGCCGGTGAGCGTGCCGGCCAGCGTGCCGACGCCCTGGGAGAGACCCCAGAAGCTCATCACCAGGCCCCGGCGGCGCGGCGAGATCAGGTCGGTGACCACGGAGAAGCCGACCGAACCGACCGCGCCCAGACCGACCGCGGCGACGAGTTGGGCGAGCAGGAACGTCGGGTACTGCCCGGCGAGGGCGCTGCCGCCGGTGCCGGCCGCCCAGACCAGCGTGCCGACCATCAGCAGCGGCTTGCGGTGGCTCCGGTCGCCGACGTACGCCCAGCCCACCGCGGCCACGGCGCTGACCAGGAAGCTGACCGCGGTGACCAGGCCGAGCATCCGCTGGGGCACGTCGAGCGCCCCGGAGATCGGCCCGTACAGCGGCGGGACGAGGCCGATCGCCACGTTGTCCAGCGAGGCGAGCACCACGAAGACGACGACGCTGTAGTGCCGGTGTGCCGCGTTCCCGCGCCGGAGGACCCTCGTGCCGCTCATGCCGGGCAGCCAATCAGGTGCAGGTCACGTCGCGAACACGGACCCGCCGATCAGAGGTAACCGCCGATCTCGACGGGCACCGCGCCGGCCGTGGCGGTACCGGCCCGCAGGGCGTACAGCTCGGCGAGGGTGGCGCCCTGCGCGGGGACGCCGGCCCGGGCGCCGAGCCAGTCAACCGCCTCGGCGTGCGACAGCGGTCCGACCTCGATCCGGGCCAGGCAGCGACCGGGACGCGTGACCGCCGGGTGCAACCGGGCCAGGTCCTCGTTGGTGGTCACCGCCACGAGCACCCGGCGGCCCTGGCCGAGCAGCCCGTCGGTGAGGTTGAGCAGGCGGGACAGCGCCTGCCCGGCGGTCGCGCGGGCGTCGCCCCGGATCAGCTCGTCGCAGTCCTCCAGGATCAGCAGCCGCCAGCGCGTCCGCTCCTCACCCTCCTCCCCGTCGTCCTCGCCCACGGCCACCTCGGCGAGGTACGACGGGTCGCCGAACAGCGTCTCCGGGTCGAGCACGCAGTCCACCTGGCACCACGCGCGCCACTCGTGGGCCAGGGCCCGCAGCGCCGTGGTCTTTCCGGTTCCGGGCGGGCCGTGCATCAGCAGCAGCCGACCGGTGACCGTCTCGGGGGTGGTGGCCATCAACGCGTCCAGCGTCGCCGCCGCCTCGGCCGGATAGTTCGGCCGGATCACGGACCAGGGCGGCGTGTCGATCCGTCGGTTGTCCCGCTGCGCCCCCCGGCGCTGGTCCTGGTGCCAGAACCCGATCGGTGCGGTACCCGGGCGGGCCGGCTCGGCGGAGGCCGTGACGATCTCGTCCAGCACCGCCGCCCCGGTCGCCTCGTCCACGGCGGTGACCGTCACCTCCGCCCCGCGCCCCCGCCAGGTCACCACCCGCAGCGTCCACCCGTCCCCGGTGGCGAGGCGGGCGACGCGGGTGCGCTCGACCGCGGTCCGGATCGCGGTCGCCCGTTCCGGCACCAGCGCCGCCCCGGGACGGACCTTCGCCAGGCGCACCGTCCGGGCCCACGGTTGGCGGCCGGTGACGAAGTCGGTGAGCAGCAGGGTGTCGATGACGTCGCCGGGGCTGTCGACGTCGTCGTACTGGAACACGGGCAGCGGAGCCGGCCGGGCGGCGCCGTCCGGGGCGAGGGTGGGAGACACGGCCCGATGATCCACGGCCCGGGCCGGCTCGGCACCCGCTTTACGTCCCGGCGGCGCGTTGCTCAGACGCCCCGTGGCCCCGCCTCACCCGCGGGCGCGGGCGTAGCGCTCGCGGATGGCGGGCACCGGCTCGGCGGTGTACTCCTCGGTGTCCCCGATCGACCACGCCGGCGGGGCGTCGCCGCCCAGCGCGACCCAGGCGGCCTGCCGGGCCGCGCCGTCCGCCACGTACTCGCCGGGCGGTGGGACCACCACCGGACGGCCGAAGACCTGCGGCGCGATCCGGCGGACCGCGGCGGA
>NZ_CADEAU010000045.1 GCF_902825405.1 Micromonospora maritima
CGCGGCGGTGCGCGCGGCCACCCGCCCCGGCGCGGGGAACGAGCGGCGCCGCGCGCTGGCCCGGGAGTACGCCGCCCGGCACTCCTTCGCCGGCTGCGTGGACACCTGGCTCGACCTCTACCGAACGGTGGCCCATGACGCCCGCTGAGCGACGGCTCTGGTCGGTCGGGATCCCGATCGCGCTCGGGGTGGCCCTGCTCGTGTCCACCTGGGACGCCGGGATCGCGGTCACCATCGCCCTGGCCTGCGGGGCGCTGGTGGCCGCGCGCCGCCGGATGTGGGCGTTGGCCGCGTGCGCCGCCGTCTGGACCGCCGCGTTGACCGCCGTGCGCGTGCTGCCCGGCCCGTACGACTCCTGGGCCGGCCGCGGGGTGCTGCCGGTGCTCGCCGGCTACGTGACCGTCTTCCTGCTCGCCTGGGCGGCCGGGCGCCGGCTGGTCGACCGGCGGGACGACGCCGACGGACGGTCCCGGCCGGAGCTGTCCTGGCCGTCCGAGCGGCGCCTGCTGACCTACCTGGTCGTGCTGCTCGGTGTCGCGGCGGCGACCGCGGCGATCCGCTTCCGGGGCACCGTGCCGCCGCTGCTCGCCGACAACCCGGACGCCGCCCGGCAGGTGCTCCGCGAACAGTCGAACCTGGTCATCGGTCTGCTCTCCGAGGCGTGGACGCTCGGGATGGGCATCTCGCTGCTGCGCGCGCTGTCCGGGCGGCGGCGGGCGCTGCCGGTCTACTACGCGCTCGCGGCGGTCTTCACCGTCGGCGCCGCGCTCGGCGCGAGCAAGAACTCGGTGCTGGTGGGCATCGCGCCGGCGCTGATCGCCGCGCTGTCGGTGCGGCGCACCCGGGGGCGGGCCGCGAGGTTCCTGGCCGCGCGGACGCCGGTGGTGCTCCTGATCGGCGCCGTCGCGCTCGGCGCGGCGGTGTTCCTCGGCGGGCAGCGCACCATGGCCGGCACCGGCGCGTTCGAGACCGAGTTCCGGGCCCGTTACGGCAGCAACGCGTTGACCAGCAGCGCCGGTTCGCTCGACCTGTCCCTCAGTTCCTCCACCGAGACGTTCGGTCGGGTCTGGTCGCAGCGGGAGCACCTGGACCCCCGGTACGGCACGTACTCGCTGACGTTCCTCGGCTCCCGGGTCGAACCGATCGTCGGCAGGGCGGACCTGTACGGGTTGACCTCGCAGCTCAGCCAGCCGTACCTGATGAACACCGCGACCTTCGTGGCCATCCCGCTGCTCGACTACGGGCCGCTCGGCGCGGTGTTCTTCCTGCTCGCGCTCGGGCTGGCGGTCGGCGCGACGGAACGGTGGTTCGAGTTCTCCGCCGCGCCGGCCGGGCAGTTGGCGCGCGCGTTCGTCGTCTACTTCGCCCTGTTCGGCGTCTACGAGCTGTATCCGCTGATCTATCCGACCTGGCTGAGCCTGGTGCCCGGCCTGTGGATCCTGCACCGGCTGGGGAGGACCACGGCGTGAACGGGACGTCGTTCGACGGGCTGACGGTGGTCACCGTCCTGTACCGGTCCGCCGGGATGCTGGCCGAGACGCTGCCCACCTGGGTACGCAGTGCCGGCGACCTGCCGGTGCGGTTCGTCTTCGCGGACAACTGGCCGGCCGACGGGTGCGCCGACGTCGTCGCCGCCCACCTGCCCGCCGACCGGTACGTCCACCTGCCCGACGACGGCAACCCGGGTTTCGCGGCCGGCTGCAACCGGGCGGTGGAGAAGGTCGGCACGAGCCACGTCCTGCTGCTGAACCCGGACGTGTGGCTACCCGACGACGCACTGGCCCGGATCTGCGCCGCCACGGCCGAGGACCCGGAGACCCCGATCGCGGTCGGCCTGGCCATGCACGGCGGCGAGTACGTCGGCATCGACCTGAACCCGGTCTCGCTCTTCATCGACCGTCCGGCGGCGGTGGCCCGGGCGCCGCTGGGCCCGTCCGGTGGGGCGGCGGTCTTCCCCACCGCGCTGTACCGCCGGTTCGGCGGCTTCTACGAGCATCTGTTCGCCTGGGGTGAGGACGCCGACCTGGCGTTCCGGCTCTACGCCGCCGGCCTGCGCACGCGCGGGCTGGATCTGGTGCTGCCGCACGCCGGCGGGCACAGCGTGGACGGCGACGAGCGGTTGCAGGGGTTCCGGGCCTTCCTGCTGGCCCGCAACCGGCTGCTGGTGGCGGCGCGCACGTTCAGCTGGCCGTTGCTGCTGGTGGCGGTGCCGGTGCTCGCACTGGCGCACGTCGCGCTGGCCGCCCGCCGGGCCCGACAGGGCCTGCTGCGACCGTTCCTGCGGGGCGTCGCGCGCGGACTGGTGGAGGGGCCGGGGGCCCGGCGGCGGTGGACCGGCCGCCGGTTCGGGTTCGGTTCGCTGCTCGGCTACCTGACCGTTCGGAGGGCGTGATGGCGGGACCGGTGTGGACCGTGGTGACGGTCACCTACAACTCGGCGGAGACGCTGCGTCGCTGCTGGCGCGGCGGCAAGCCGTACGAGTGGCTGGTGGTCGACAACGCCTCCGCCGACGACTCGGCGGCCGCCGCCGAGGAGCTGGGCGCCCGGGTGATCCGGTTGCCGGAGAACGTCGGCTTCTCCCGCGCCAACAACGTGGCGCTGCGCCAGGCGGCGGGCCGCTACGTGTTGTTCGCCAACCCGGACCTGGAGGTGCGCCCGGCGGGCCTGGACGCGCTGGCCCGGCACCTGGACACGCACGGCGGACTGGTCGCGCCGCAACTGCTCGGCACCGACGGCACGCCGCAGGCGAACGGTCGCGGATTCCCGTACGCCACCGCGAAGCTGGGCAACCGTCGGGTGTGGCCGCTGTCCCGCCTGCACGCGTCCTACCGGATGGTGGCCGGTCCGGGCGAGGTGGTGCACGTCGCCTGGCTGATGGGGGCCGCGGTGGCGGGCCGGACCGCGGACGTGACCGCGCTGGGCGGGTGGAACGAGCGGTTCTTCCTCTACTACGAGGACCACGAGCTGGGTCTGCGCGCCTGGCGGCACGGGCTGCCGGTGGCGCTGCTCGGCGACGTGCGGTGGACCCACCACTGGGCCCGGGCGACGAACTCGTTGCGCTGGTCGCGGGCGCACACCCTGGAACTCCGCGGCGCCCGGACCTTCTTCGGCATGTTCCCCGAGTTCCTGGTGGGGCTCCCCCGCCCGGCCCGCCGACACCGGCGGGCCGCACGGATGATCGGATCGCCGGTGCCGTCCACCGTGGCCGGTCTTCCGGAGGACGCGGGGCCGGACGCTCGGGGCCGCTGACGCGAACGCTGCTTTGATACGGTCTCGCCGTGTCCGTGACACGCCCGCTGCCGGCGTTCTCCCCTGCGGTGGCGCCCGGGTCACCGGCGACGGCGACGGCGTCCCGACCGGGGGGTTTCGCCGCCTCCGGGTGGGACCGGGTGAGCCGGTCGCCCTACTGGCCGGTCGCCGGCCTGCTCGTGGCGTTCGGCGCCGGGCTGCGGATCCGGCAGTGGGGCTTCGCGCGCAGTTTCTGGAGCGACGAGCTGTACGTGGCGCACAACGTGCGCGAGCGTGGCTACCTGGACCTGTTGCAACCGCTGGCGTTCAGCCAGTCGGCACCGCCCGGTTGGTTGTGGTTGGAACGGTTCTCCTTCGAGCACCTGGGTGACTCCGAACGGTCACTCCGGCTCGTGCCGCTGCTGTTCGGGCTGGCGCTGCTGCCGCTGGTGGCCGGGCTCGGGCGGCGGCTCCTGCCGCCGCTTGTCGCGCTGGTGGCGCTGCTGCTCGTCGCGGTCGCCCCGTTCCTGATCGGCTACTCGAACGAGCTGAAGCAGTACAGCGCCGAGGCCTTCTTCGTGACCGTGGTGGTCGGGCTGGCACTGCTGCTGTCCCGGGGCGTGCCGAGCTGGGCCGGCGCGGCCCTGTTCTGGTCCGCCGCGGCGGTCGCGGCCGTCTTCAGCACCCTGTCGATCCCGGTCGCCGGCTCGCTCGGCGTGCTGCTGGTCGCGCAGACGCTGACCCGTCCGGGGCGACTGCCGGCCCAGCGGTGGCGCGACCTGGGACGGTTCCTCGCCCCGGCGCCGGCCTGGGCCGCAGTGGCGCTTGTGGTCTACGTCCTGTTCCTGGCGCCGGGGCTGGCGGACCAGCAGCTCGCCGCCTACTGGCAGGGCAAGTCGATCTATCCGGCCCACCCGTTGACCGACCTGCCGGCCACCGTGGACTGGTTCGCCGCGACGTACCGCAGCCTGGCGACGGTGCCGTTCGTGGCCTGGTCCGCGTGGGTCGTCGTACCGCTGCTGGTGCTCGGCGCGGCCGCCGGCCTGCGCCGGCTCTCCACCGTCGCGGTGCTGGTCCTGCTCACCCCGCTCGCGGCCGGGCTCGCCGGGGCGGCGCTGTCGGTCTACCCGTTCAACGGCCGCCTGGCGCTCTACGCGGTGCCGGCCTGCCTGGTGCTCGCCGCGCTGGCCGCCGCGCCGCCGGAGGTCCGGGCGGGGATGCCGGCCCGCGTCCGCTGGGCGGCCGGGGTGGTGCTCCTCCTGGCTCTGGCGGTGCCGCAGCTGGCCACCGCGGTAGTGGCGACGGTGCATCCGGCGCGGGCCTTCGCCCAGGGCGGCGGCGCCAACGCGGTCGACTACCGCACCGCTCTGGACTACCTGGACGCCCGGCGGCGCCCCGGCGACCTGGTGCTGGCCACCACCGTCTCGTGGAACGCCCAGTCCTGGTACGGGCCCCCGGCGGACGCCTACGTGGTCGCGGCGGGCCCCGGCGGCTGTCCGGGAAGGACGGTGGCGACGCTGCTGCCGGGGCGCTCGCGGGTGTGGCTCTTCCAGGCGACCGACTGGGCCGACGTGGCGAACCGGGACGTCATCGTCCGGCTCGGCGGTGGGGGCGTGGCGGTCGCCGAGCGGCCGTTCGGTGGTGCCCGGGTGGTCCGCTTCGACCTGGTCGCCGGCGTCACCAAGGGGACGGACGTGTGCCTGGTGCCGCCGCCGAACGGTGCGGCCGTCCGCTAGCTGTGCCGCTGCCAGAGGTCGCGCAACGCGTCCCAGTTGCCGCCGAGGCCCGCCCCGCACGGGGTCTCCATGTAGATCGCGGCGACCTTGTCGTCCCGGCCCCACCAGATGCCGCAGACCGGGCGGCCGTCCTGGCCGTTGCCGGCGTACTCGACGTAGTTGCCGGTGGCACCGCTGACCCCGCCGGTGGCCTGCGAGGCCTCCCGCATGCCCGGGGCGAGCGCACGGCCGATGATGCCCATCTGCTGGCGGAAGGCCCGGGCGGCCTCCTTCTTCTCGGCCGACTCGTATGCCGCGAAGTGCAGGGACACGCCCAGGTAGCGGCAGAAGACGTGCTGCTTCTCGCCGTCGGCGAGGCCGGGGCCGCTCTTCTCGGTGTTGATCGCGCACCCGCCGACCTCGCCGAGCCAGGGCTCGGCGAGCGGCATGAGCTCGGCGTCGAACTTCGCCTTGTTCAGCGAGAGCTGGGTGGCCTCGTAGAGCGCCGGGGAGGCACTGGCCGAGGGGGTGGACGGCTCGTCGCCGTCGGCGAGCGCCCGGCCGGCGAGCAGCCCGGCGCCGCCGGCCAGCACCGCGGCCATCACCACGCCGCCGATCCAGAGACCGGTCCGGCTGCGCGGCGGACGCGCCACCGGGGCGATCCGGGGGCCACCGGTCGAGGTGAGCGGGTCGGGGGCGGTGGCCTGGGCGGGGATGACCGGGACCGGCATGCCGGGTGAGACCGGCGCGCCGGACGACGGCGCGCCGGAGACCGGCTGCTGGGGCGCCATCGCCCACGGCTGCGGGCTCCACGGCAGTTGGGGCGGGGACGAGACCGGCTGCGGCGGCGCCGAGACCGGCGGCGGCGGCGGGAGGATCTCGGCCGTCGCGGTGCGCTGGTAGTCCATGCCGAGGGAGCCGAACAGCCGCTCGGCGGCGCCGTCCTCCTCGGACGGATACGCCACCCAGGGCTGGCCGGCGGTGAAGTCGGCGTTGACGTAGCGGTGACCGCCGGGCGTCTGCGCCAGCACGTTGGCGGCGTTGGTGAAGGCCTCACGCCACCGCTGGTCGCCGGCCGCCGCCCCGTCGAGCGTCGCCACGGTCACCGGCCGGTCCTGCCCGTCGAGCGCCGCCCAGGCCCTGCCGACCTGGCACTCGCCCAGCACCTCGGTGAACCTGTACGGACCTTCCGGCTGCATGCCCCACTCCTCTGTTCACCCGCCGTGCGGATAGTACAGAGAGCACGCTCGCGGGTCCGCCCTGCGGTCGGATGGTCGGCGGCGCGCCCTTGCGTAGTGAAAGTTTTCATGCATAGAGTCAGCCTGTGAATGAAAGCGGCGCGTCCCGCCCCGACCGCCTGCTCGACCTCTTCCACGGCGTCCGCCTCACCCCGACCCAGCGCCGCATCGCCCACTGCCTGGTGCGGCACGCCGGCGCGGCGGCGTACCTGTCCGCGGCGGAGGTGGCCGAGCTGGCCGGCGTCAGCCAACCCTCGGTCACCCGGTTCGCCATGGCGCTCGGGCACGACGGCTATCCCGCGCTGCGCCGCCGGCTGCGGGAGCTGACCGCCACCGGCGCGGCGGACCCGACCGCCGGAAACGCCCTGCAACGGGCCGTGCACGCCGAGATGGAGAACCTCGACCGGCTCTCCACGCAGCTCGCCGACGCCGACCGGATCGCCGGGGTGGGCCGGCTGCTCGCGGCCAGCCGCCCGCTGCCCGTGCTCGGCCTGCGCGCCGCCGCCCCACTGGCCGCGTACTTCGCGTACTTCGCCGCGAAGGTGCACCCGGACGTGCGGGTCCTCGACGACGGCGGCAGCCTGCTCGCCGACCGCCTCGACCAGGCGGTCGCGGCCGGCGCCACCGCGCTGCTCGCCTTCGTGCTGCCCCGCTACCCCCGGGAGACGCTGGACGCGCTCCGCGAGGCCGCCGACGCCGGGCTGACCGTGGTGGCGATCACCGACTCCCCGGTGAGCCCGGCGGCCGACCACGCCGACGTGGTGCTGCCCGCCGCCGTCGGCGCCGACCTGGTCTTCGACCTGCACACCGCACCGATGACCCTGGCCATGGTGGTGCTCCAGGCGATCTGCGACGCCGCGCCGGCCGAGACCCAGACCCGACTCGAGGCGTTCGAGTCGTCCGCCGCCCGCCGCCAGTTGTTCCTCGGCTGAGAGGAGTACGAGATGCACCAGCCCGTCCGCGCCGCCCGTGGCACCACCCGCACCGCCAAGGGGTGGCCGCAGGAGGCCGCCCTGCGGATGCTGATGAACAACCTCGACCCCGAGGTGGCCGAGCGCCCCGAGGACCTGGTGGTCTACGGCGGCACCGGCAAGGCGGCCCGGGACTGGCCGTCGTACCACGCGCTGGTGCGGACGCTCACCGAGCTGCGTGACGACGAGACCATGCTCGTGCAGTCCGGCCGCCCGGTGGGGGTGATGCGCACCCACGAGTGGGCGCCGCGGGTGCTCCTGGCCAACTCCAACCTGGTCGGCGACTGGGCCACCTGGCCGGAGTTCCGTCGCCTCGAATCGCTGGGCCTGACCATGTACGGGCAGATGACCGCCGGGTCCTGGATCTACATCGGCACCCAGGGCATCCTCCAGGGCACGTACGAGACGTTCGCCGCGGTGGCCGCCAAGCGCTTCGAGGGCACGCTCGCCGGCACGCTGACGCTCACCGCCGGCTGCGGCGGGATGGGCGGGGCGCAGCCGCTCGCGGTCACCATGAACGGCGGCGTCTGCCTGGTCGTGGACGTGGACCGCACCCGGCTGGAGCGGCGGGCGCACGACCGCTACCTCGACGAGATCGCCGACTCGCTGGACGACGCGGTCGAGCGGGCGCTCACGGCGAAGCGGGACCGGCGGGCGCTCAGCGTCGGCGTGGTCGGCAACGCCGCCACCGTCTTCCCCGAGCTGCTGCGCCGGGGCGTCGCCATCGACGTCGTGACCGACCAGACCAGCGCGCACGACCCGCTGTCGTACCTGCCGGAGGGCGTGGACCTGGCCGACGCGCGGGACTACGCGGCGGCCGAGCCGGCCGAGTTCACCGACCGGGCGCGGGCGTCGATGGCGAAGCACGTGGAGGCCATGGTCGGCTTCCTCGACGCCGGCGCCGAGGTCTTCGACTACGGCAACTCGATCCGGGGCGAGGCCAGGCTCGGCGGATACGAGCGGGCGTTCGACTTCCCCGGGTTCGTGCCCGCGTACATCAGGCCGCTGTTCTGCGAGGGCAGGGGCCCGTTCCGCTGGGCCGCGCTCTCCGGCGACCCGAAGGACATCGCCGCCACCGACCGGGCGATCCTCGACCTGTTCCCGGAGAACGAATCGTTGGCGCGATGGATCCGGATGGCCGGCGAACGGGTCGCGTTCCAGGGCCTGCCGGCGCGGATCTGCTGGCTCGGCTACGGCGAACGCGACCGCGCCGGGGTGCGGTTCAACGAGATGGTCGCCTCCGGCGAGCTGAGCGCGCCGGTGGTGATCGGCCGGGACCACCTGGACTGCGGCAGCGTGGCCAGCCCCTACCGGGAGACCGAGGCGATGGCCGACGGCTCCGACGCGATCGCCGACTGGCCGCTGCTGAACGCGCTCGTCAACACCGCCAGCGGGGCGTCCTGGGTGTCCATCCACCACGGCGGCGGCGTCGGCATCGGCCGGTCCATCCACGCCGGCCAGGTCTGCGTCGCCGACGGCAGCACCCTCGCCGGGCAGAAGATCGAGCGGGTGCTCACCAACGACCCGGCGATGGGCGTGATCCGCCACGTCGACGCCGGCTACGACGACGCCCGCGAGGTCGCCGCCCGCACGGGCGTGCGCGTCCCGATGAGCGAGTAAGGAAGGGCCCCTTGTTAACGCATTCTGCATATGAAGGGCCCCCTCCTAACCGGTTCCGGGAGCTGTGGGACGAGATCGCCCCGGTCGGGCGGGACGCCGGCAGCGGCGGCTACCTGCGCCACGCGCTCACCGAACCGGAACTCGCCCTGCGCGCCTGGTTCCGGGACCAGGCCGACCAGCGGGGCATGCCGGTGTCCGAGGACGGCAACGGCAACCTGTTCGCCTGGTGGGGCGACCCCGAGACCGGCGGCGCGGTGCTCACCGGCAGCCACTTCGACTCGGTGCCGCACGGCGGCGCGTACGACGGTCCGCTCGGCATCGTCAGCGCGTTCCTCGCCGTGGACGAGCTGCGGACGGCCGGCGTCACCCCGGACCGGCCGGTCGTGGTGGCCGCGTTCGTGGAGGAGGAGGGCGCGCGGTTCGGCGTACCCTGCCTGGGGTCCCGGCTGCTCACCGGCGAGATCGAGGTCGACCGCGCGGCCGGGCTGCGCGACCAGGCCGGGGTGAGCTTCGCCGACGCGCTCGGCGCGCGGCCGGCCGGCGCCGACCCGACGCTGCTCGGCCGCTTCGCGGCCTTCGTGGAACTGCACGTCGAGCAGGGCCGCGCGCTTGTCGACGCGGACGCGCCGGTCGCGGTGGCGTCCGCCATCTGGCCGCACGGCCGGTGGCGGTTCGACTTCACCGGCGAGGGCAACCACGCGGGTACGACGCGGATGGCCGACCGCCGCGACCCGATGCTCACCTACGCGTTCACCGTGCTCGCGGCGAACAAGGAGGCCCGGCTGCGCGACGCCCACGCCACCGTGGGCCGGGTGTCGGTCGAGCCGAACGCCACGAACGCGATCCCGTCCCGGGTCACCGGCTGGCTGGACGCCCGAGCGGCCGAGGCGGACACGCTGTACGGTCTGGTCGAGGCGGTCCGGACCAAGGCCACCGAGCGGGCCGGCCGGGACGGCACGGCACTGACCTGCACGCAGGAGTCGGCGACCCCGCTCGTCGCGTTCGACGGTGGGCTGGCCGACCGGCTGACCGCGCTGCTCGACGTGCCGGTGCTGCCGACCGGCGCCGGACACGACGCGGGGGTGCTGGCGGCGCACCTGCCCACCGCGATGCTGTTCGTGCGCAACCCGACCGGGGTGTCGCACTCCCCCGCCGAGTCCGCCACCGACGCCGACTGCGCCGCCGGGGTCGCCGCCCTGGCCCGGGTGCTGGAGGAGCTGGCATGCCGCTGACCCGCTGGCTGGCCGAGTACGCCTGGCTGCCCGACCACGCCGAGCCCACCCCGGACGTGCTGATCGAGGCGACGGACGGGCGGCTCACCGCCGTGACTCCGCTGACCGGCGGGGGTTCGCCGGCCGCCGGCGTGGAGGTGCTCGGCGACGCCACCCGACTGCCCGGGCTGACCCTGCCCGGCCTGGCGAACGCCCACTCGCACGCGTTCCACCGGGCGCTGCGCGGGCGCACCCACGACGGGCGCGGCGACTTCTGGTCCTGGCGGGACCTCATGTACTCCGTCGCCGCCCGCCTCGACCCCGACTCCTACCTGGCGTTGGCCCGGGCCGCGTACGCGGAGATGGCGCTGGCCGGGATCACCTGCGTGGGCGAGTTCCACTACCTGCACCACGGCCCCGGCGGCACCCCGTACGACGACCCGAACGCGATGTCCGCCGCGCTTGTCGAGGCCGCCGCGCACGCCGGGATCCGGCTCACCCTGCTGGACGCCGCCTACCTGACCGGCGGGGTGGACGGCGCGGAGCTGGTGGGACCGCAGCGCCGTTTCGGCGACGGCGACGCGCTGCGCTGGGCGGAGCGGGTCGACGCGTTCCGTCCGGCCGACGAGCACGTCCGGCTCGGCGCGGCGATCCACTCGGTCCGCGCGGTGCCCGCCGAGCAGCTCGCCACCGTGGCCGGCTGGGCCGACCGGCACGGGCTGCCGCTGCACGTGCACCTGTCCGAGCAGCCGGCCGAGAACGACGCCTGCCGGGCCGCGCACGGCTGCACCCCGACCCGACTGCTCGCCGACCACGGCGTGCTCGGCCGGCACACCACCGCCGTACACGCCACCCACCCGACCGCCGGGGACGTGGCGCTGCTCGGTGACAGCCGCACCGGCGTCTGCCTCTGCCCCACCACCGAGCGGGACCTGGCCGACGGGATCGGCCCGGCCCGGCGGATGGCCGAGGCGGGCAGCCCGCTCAGCCTCGGCAGCGACAGCCACGCCGTGGTGGACCTGTTCGAGGAGGCCCGCGCGGTGGAGCTGGACGAGCGGCTGCGCACCCGGAAACGGGGGCACTTCGGCGCCGTCGAGCTGGTCACCGCCGCCACCGTGACCGGGCACGCCGCGCTCGGCTGGGGTGACGCCGGCCGGCTCGCCGTGGGCGACCGGGCCGACCTGGTGACGGTACGGCTGGACAGCGCCCGCACGGCCGGCGTACCGCCGGTCGGCGTGTTCTTCGCGGCCACCGCCGCCGACGTGACGCACGTGGTGGTGGACGGCCGGACCGTGGTCGCCGACGGCCGGCACCTGACCGTCGACGTTCCCACCGAGCTGGGGGACTCCATCGCGGCGGCGCTGTCGTGAGCGTCGGCGGCTTCCCCGGACGGCCGGTCCGGCCCGGCGACCCGGTGCGGCCCGCATCGCGCAACACCACCAGCCTGCTGGTGGACAACATCGGCGAACTGGTCACCAACGACGGCCGGGGCGGCGACCCGCTGGGCGTCCGCCGCGACGCCGCCGTGCTGATCGAGGACGGGCAGGTGGCCTGGGTCGGTCCGGCCCGCTACGCGCCGGCCGCGGACCGGCGGATCGACGCCGGCGGCGCGGCGGTGCTGCCCGGCTTCGTGGACAGCCACGCCCACCTGGTCTTCGCCGGTGACCGGGCGGCCGAGTTCGCCGCCCGGATGGCCGGCGAGCCCTACACCGGCGGCGGCATCCGCACCACCGTCGGCGCCACCCGCGCCGCCTCCGACGACGACCTGCGGGCCACCGTGCGCCGGCTGCGCGCCGAGATGCTGCGACAGGGCACCACCACGGTCGAGATCAAGAGCGGGTACGGCCTGAGCGTCGCCGACGAGGCCCGCTCGCTGCGGATCGCCGCCGAGTTCAGTGAGGACACCACGTTCCTCGGCGCGCACGTGGTCCCCGCCGAGTACGCCGACCGCCCGGACGACTACGTGGGGCTGGTCTGCGGGCCGATGCTGGCCGCCGCCGCGCCGCACGCCCGCTGGATCGACGTGTTCTGCGAGCGGGGCGCGTTCGACGTGGACCACGCGCGGGCCATCCTCGCCTGTGGGCAGGCGGTCGGGCTGGGCGTGCGGGTGCACGCCAACCAGCTCGGCCCCGGGCCGGGCGTCCAACTCGCGGTGGAACTCGGCGCGGCAAGCGTCGACCACTGCACCCACCTGTCCGACGCCGACGTGGACGCACTGGCGTCGCACCGGATCGGCTGCATGTGCCCCGACGGCGAGCACACCACCACCGTCGCCACACTGCTGCCCGGGGCGGAGTTCTCCACCCGGTCGCCCTACCCGGACGCGCGCCGGCTGCTCGACGCCGGGGTGACCGTGGCGCTGGCCACCGACTGCAACCCCGGCTCGTCGTACACCTCGTCGATGCCGTTCTGCGTCGCACTTGCCGTACGCGAGATGCGGATGACCCCGGCGGAGGCGGTGTGGGCCGCGACCGCCGGTGGGGCGGCGGCGCTGCGCCGCACCGACGTCGGCCGGCTGACCCCGGGGGCCCGGGCCGACCTGATGATCCTCGACGCCCCCACCCACCTGCACCTGGCCTACCGGCCGGGTGTGCCGCTGATCCGCCAGGTTCTGCACAACGGAGTGCCGCGATGACCACCGTGACCATCCTGTCCACCGGGATCACCCCCGCCGACGTGCTCGCGGTGGCCCGCGGCACCGCCAAGGTCGTGCTCGACCCGGCCGCCACCGACGCCATGGCGACCAGCCGGTCCATCGTGGACGGCATCGAGGCCGCCGGCCGCCCGGTCTACGGCGTCTCCACCGGCTTCGGGGCGCTGGCCAACACGTTCGTCGCCCCCGAGCGGCGGGCCGAGTTGCAGCACGCGCTGATCCGCTCGCACGCCGCCGGCGTGGGCGCGCCGATGCCCCGCGAGGTGGTACGCGCCATGATGCTGCTGCGGGTGCGCTCGCTCGCGCTCGGCCGCTCCGGCGTCCGCCCGCTCGTCGCCGAGGCGCTTGTGGACCTGCTGAACCACGAGGTCACGCCGTGGGTGCCGGAGCACGGCTCGCTGGGCGCGTCCGGCGACCTGGCGCCGCTGGCGCACTGCGCGCTGGCGCTGCTCGGCGAGGGCTGGGTGCTCGGCCCGGCCGGCGACCGCATCCCGGCCGCCGACGCGCTGCGCCGGGTCGGGCTCAAGCCGGTGTCGCTGGCCGCCAAGGAGGGACTGGCGCTGATCAACGGCACCGACGGCATGCTCGGCATGCTGTTGCTGGCCGTCTCCGACGCCCGGCACCTGTTCGCCATGGCAGACGTCACCGCCGCGCTGGCCATCGAGGCGATGCTCGGCTCGGAGCGGCCGTTCCTGCCCGAGCTGCACGCCATCCGCCCGCATCCCGGGCAGGCCGCCTCGGCGGCGAACATCCACCGGCTGCTCCAGGGTTCGGCGGTGATGGACTCGCACCGCGACGACCTGGCGCACGCGGTGCAGGACGCGTACTCGATGCGCTGCGCCCCGCAGGTGGCCGGCGCGGCCCGGGACACGCTCGACTTCGTCGAGGTGGTCGCCGGCCGGGAGCTGCTGTCCGTGGTGGACAACCCGGTCGTGCTGCCGGACGGGCGGGTCGAGTCGACGGGCAACTTCCACGGCGCGCCCCTCGGCTTCGCCGCCGACTACCTGGCCATCGCCGCCGCCGAGGTGGGCGCGATCGCGGAACGGCGGGTGGACCGGCTGCTCGACGTGGCCCGCAACCGGGACCTGCCGGCGTTCCTCTCCCCCGACGCCGGGGTGAACTCCGGGCTGATGATCGCCCAGTACACGGCGGCCGGCATCGTGGCGGAGAACCGCCGGTTGGCCGCCCCCGCCTCGGTCGACTCGCTGCCCACCAGCGGCATGCAGGAGGACCACGTGTCGATGGGCTGGGCGGCCACCAAGAAGCTGCGCACGGTGCTGGACAACCTCACCAGCCTGCTCGCGGTGGAGCTGCTGGCGGCCGTACGCGGGCTCCAGCTGCGCGCGCCGCTGGAGCCGTCCCCCGCGGGCCGGGCGGCACTGGCCGCGCTCGGCGAGACGATCGGCGAGCCGGGGCCCGACGTGTTCCTGGCTCCGCTGATGGAGGCGGCGCGGGAGGTGGTACGCGGACCGGCGCTGCGGGCCGCGATCGAACGCGAGGTCGGCCCGCTCGGCTGAGCGGACCGGCCGGTCAGGCGGCGGGCGGGAGCACCTTGGCGACCAGCTTGGCCAGCTCCCGCAGCGCCTTGCCGCGGTGGCTGACCGCGTCCTTCTCCTCGGGCGTCAGCTCGGCGTTGGTCCGCTCCTGCCCGTCACCCAGGAAGATCGGGTCGTAGCCGAACCCGCCCTCGCCGCGCGGCGCGCGCAGCAGGCGGCCCGGCTGCCGGCCGTCGACCAGGTGCTCCTTGCCGCCGGGCAGCACCAGCGCCACCGTGCAGACGAAGGCCGCGCCGCGGTGCTCGTCCGGCACGTCGGCCACCTGGTCCAGCAGGAGCTGGAGGTTGGCCCGGTCGTCGCCGTGCCGGCCGGACCAGCGGGCGCTGAACACGCCCGGCATGCCGTTGAGCGCGTCCACCGCGATGCCGGAGTCGTCGGCGATGGTCGGCAGACCGGTGCGCCGGCAGCCCTCCCGGGCCTTGATCAGCGCGTTCTCGCCGAACGTCAGGCCGGTCTCCGGCAGCTCCGGATATTCCTCGACGTCGTCGAGGCCGACCAGGGCGATCCGGTGGGCGCCGAGCGCGCCGTCCAGGATCCGCTGCAACTCGACCAGCTTCTTGCGGTTACGGGTGGCCAGGAGCACCTTGTTGTCGGTCACAGGTTCAGCGCCTTCCGCTGCGCGTCGGCCAGTTCCAGGCAGCCCGCCACGCCCAGGTCGAGCAGGGCGTCGAGCTGGTCGCGGGCGAAGACACCGGCCTCGCCCGTCCCCTGCACCTCGACGAAGTCGCCGGTGCCGGTGCAGACCACGTTCATGTCGACCTCGGCGGTCACGTCCTCGGCGTAGCAGAGGTCGAGCATCGGCTCGCCGCCGATCACGCCGACGCTCACCGCGGACACCGAGCGGTGCATCACCTTCTCCACCTTGCCGGTGAGCGCCTTGCGCTCGGCCAGCCAGGTCACCGCGTCGTACAGGGCGACGTACGCGCCGGTGATCGCGGCGGTGCGGGTGCCGCCGTCGGCCTGGAGCACGTCGCAGTCGAGCACCACCGAGTTCTCGCCCAACGCCTTCAGGTCGACGCAGGCACGCAGGCTGCGCCCGATCAGCCGGGAGATCTCGTGGGTACGACCGCCGACCTTCCCCCGGACGCTCTCCCGGTCCGAGCGGGTGTTGGTGGCGCGGGGCAGCATCGCGTACTCGGCGGTCACCCAACCCAGCCCGGAGCCCTTGCGCCAGCGCGGCACGCCCTCGGTGACGCTGGCCGTGCAGAGCACCCGGGTCGCGCCGAACTCGACGAGCACCGAGCCCTCCGGATGGGTGCTCCAGCCCCGGGTCAGGGTCACCGGTCGGAGTTGGTCGGGCCGCCGCCCGTCAGGTCGCGCCATGCCTGCACCCTATGCGGTGCGGTGATCGCCCCGCCCGCCGGTGCCGCCAGGCGGTCAGATGTCGTAGCTGGCACCCGCCCGGACCACCTCGAGCGGCCCGGCGTACGCCCCGGCCGCCGCCTCCACGGTGTCCGACTCGCTGCCCCACGCGGGGACGAGGTGGGTGAGCAGCAGCCGGCCCACCCCCGCCTTGGTGGCCGCCTCGCCGGCCTCCCGGCCGGTCAGGTGCAGGTCCGGCGGGTTGTCCACCCCGTCCATGTAGCTGGCCTCGCAGAGGAACGCGTCGGCGTCCTGGGCCAACCGCAGCAGCGCCTCGCAGGGCGCCGTGTCGGCGGAGTAGCAGAACACCCGGCCGCCGTGCTCCAGCCGCACCCCGTACGTCTCGACCGGGTGGTTCATCCGGTCGACCGTGACGGTGAACGGACCGATCGGGAACGTGCCCGGCTGGAGGCCGTAGAACTGGTAGACGTCCTCCACCGAGCCCTCCTCCTGCCCGTACGCGCTGGCCAACCGGTCCGGCGCGCCGGAGGGGGCGTACATCGGCAGGGGCGGGTACGGGCCGTCCGGCGCGTACCGGCGCACCACCACGTAGGACACCGCGTCGAACATGTGGTCGCAGTGCAGGTGGGTGAGGAGGACGGCGTCCGGGGCGTGCAGCCCGACGTAGCGCTGGAGCGTGGAGAGCGAGCCCACCCCGAAGTCGATCAGCAGCCGGAACCCGTCGGCCTCCATCAGGTAGGCGGAGCAGGGTGACTCGGGCCCGGGGAAGCTGCCCGCACAGCCGAGGACGGTCAGTCGCATCCGGTCGCCTCGATCTCACCGTGGGTAGTCGACCCGTCGGCAGTCGCCCCGCCGCCGTTGATCTCTACCGACGCGCTCGCCACGCTGCGCAGCCTACGCGTCGGCCCGGTCGGGCAAGAATCATCTGCCGGAAGTTGTCATCAACGTGACACCCGTACACGTCCGGTCCCGGGAGGACGACGACGGTCCGGCCGACGACACGTCGCCGACCGGACCGGCCGTCGGGCCGTCAGGCCCAGAGCTGACCCTCCAGGGCGTCCTCGGCGTCCGCGAGGGTGCCGCCGTACGCCCCGGTCGACAGGTACTTCCAGCCGCCGTCGCAGACCACGAAGGCCACGTCGGCGCGGCGGCCGTCGCGGACCGCCTCGTGTGCCACGGCGAGCGCGGCGTGCAGGATCGCGCCGGTCGAGAACCCGGCGAAGATCCCCTCGACCTCGACCAGCTGCCGGGTCCGCAGCACCGCGTCCCGGGTGCCCACCGAGAACCGCCGGGACAGCACCCCGGCGTCGTACAGCTCGGGCACGTAGCCCTCGTCGATGTTGCGCAGGCCGTAGACGAGCTCGCCGTAGCGCGGCTCGGCCGCCACGACCTGGATCCCGTCGACCTTCTCCCGCAGGTAGCGGCCGGTGCCCATGAGCGTGCCGGTGGTGCCCAGCCCGGCCACGAAGTGGGTGATGCCCGGCAGGTCGTGCAACAGCTCCGGCCCGGTCGTCTCGTAGTGCGCCCGGGCGTTCGCCTCGTTGCCGTACTGGTAGAGCATCACCCAGTCCGGGTGGTCGGCCGCGATCTGCTTGGCGGTGGCGACGGCCTGGTTCGAGCCGCCGGCCGCCGGCGAGAAGATGATCTCCGCGCCGTACATCCGGAGCAGCTGCACCCGCTCGGTCGAGACGTTCTCCGGCATCACGCACACCAGCCGGTAGCCACGCAGCTTCGCCACCATGGCCAGCGAGATGCCGGTGTTGCCGCTGGTCGGCTCCAGGATCGTGTCGCCGGGGCGGAGCCGGCCGGCCTCCTCGGCCGCGCGGACCATGAACAGGGCCGCGCGGTCCTTGATGCTGCCGGTCGGGTTCCGGTCCTCCAGCTTGGCCCAGAGCCGCACCGGCGGCGCGCCGTCCGGGACCGTCGGGGAGAGCCGCGGCAGCCCGACCAGCGGCGTGCCGCCGGAGGCGTCGAGCAGGCTGTCGTACCGCGCCATGCCGACCCCCTAGCGGGCGGCGGTGGCGCGCGCCGCGACCGCGTGCGAGGCGATCGCCGCCGCCGCGGCGAAGCCGAACGCGCCGCCGGCCACGGCCGGCAGGATGGTCACGCTGTCGCCGTCGTTGAGCTTGGCGTCGAGCGCGCCCAGGAAGCGGACGTCCTCGTCGTTGACGTAGACGTTGACGAACCGGTGCAGCGCGCCGGCGTCGGTGACCAGCCGGGCCCGCAGGCCGGCGTGCCGGGAGTCCAGGTCGGTCAGCAGGTCGGCGAGCGTGTCACCGCTGCCCTCGACGACCTTCGCGCCGCCGGTGTAGCTGCGCAGGATGGTGGGGATGCGAACCTCGATGGCCATGATGTCTCGTGCTCCTCGTTCGGGGACGTGCCAGGTGACGGAAAGGAAAGGTGGGCCGGCGCTGGAATCAGCGGTCGGAACACTCGTAGTCGACCGTCGCCGGGCTCTGCCCGAACATGTAGGACTGGACGGCGTGCGGGTCCACGGCGGCATCCACGATCTCGACCGGCTCCTCGGTGACCACGCCGTCGACGATCCGGAAGGAGCGGATCTCCTCGGTGTCGGGCTCACGGGTCGAGACGAGCAGGTAGTGCGCTCCCGGCTCACCGGCGAAGGAGACGTCCGTGCGGGACGGGTAGGCCTCCGTGGCGGTGTGCGAGTGGTAGATGACGACCGGCTCCTCGTCGCGGTCGTCCATCTCGCGCCAGACCCGCAACTGCTCCATCGAGTCGAACTCGTAGAAGGTCATCGAGCGGGCGGCGTTGTCCATCGGGATGTGCCGGGTCGGGGTGTCGCTGCCGGCGGGACCGGCGACCACGCCGCACGCCTCGTCCGGGTGGTCCCGACGCGCGTGGGCGACGATCGCGTCGATGATCGACCGGTCGATGCTCAGCACGCCGCCCAGCCTAGCGCCTGGCCGTCCCGGGCGGCGAGGTGGCGACCGTCACCACTCAGTCGATGAGCGCGTTGAGCAGGGACTCCTGCAGATATCCGAGATAGGCGTAGACCGACAGTTGGAACACCCGGGACGAGGCCGGGTCCGCGGCGACCGCGTCGTCGAGCTCCTCACCCAGGTCGGTGCCGTCCTTGATCTCCAGCCGGACGCCCATCGCCAGCCGGGCGTCGTTGAGCGCCCGCAGCCACGCCTCGGCCGCCTCCGCGTCCAGCCGCACCTCGCCACCGGCGTCGCCGTCGGGCAACGCGGCGAGGATCGCGCCGGCCTGGTCGATCTTGGCGGTCTTGAGGTCGCCCTCGGTGTAGCGGCGGAACTCGGCCGTGCCGGCGGCGTCCTCCGGATAGACCTCGGGGAACAGCCGGCCGACCACCGGGTCGCCGTGGTCGAAGCCGTCGGTCAGCAGGCCGACCACCTCGGAGGCGACCTTGCGCAGCACGCGCACCTCGTCGACGGCGAAGGTCGCCACGTAGCGGTCGCCCCGGCGACGGAACATGCTCATGAGCGGTCCACCGTCGCCCACAGGCCGTACGCGTGCAACTGCGACGCGTCGTGCTCCATCCGCTCCCGGGCCCCGCTGGAGACCACCGCCTTGCCCTTGTGGTGCACGTCCAGCATGAGCTGTTCCGCCTTTTCCCTGCTGTACCCGAAGAGCTTCTGGAACACCCAGGTCACGTACGTCATCAGGTTGACCGGATCGTCCCAGACGATGGTCACCCACGGCCGGTCGGAGACCGGCACCTCTTCGGTGTCCGGCGTCTCGACCGGCGCAACCTGTGGAGCCGCCATGCCCCCCATCGTGCCACCGGATCCGGGGAACCGATGAACCGGAACGGCGCGGCGGTCGGGATCACCCGCCCGGGCCGCGTACGTCGGCCCGGCCGCCCCCGCGGCGCCCCTGTTCTCAGGCAAGCAGAATGCCGTGGTCGACAGCATCGGTGAGCACCGCGCTCAGCGAGAGACGGATCACCTCGAAGCGGCGGGACACCTCCCGGGACAGTTCCAGCTCGACCTCGCGCAGGGCCCGTTGGGCCCAGGAGCGGGCGGCGCTCGGGTCGTCGTTGCCCGGCGACCGCCAGTGCTGCCAGCAGCCGCCGTTGAGCGCCACGCCGATCGGCGGCAGCACCTCGTCCCGCTCCGCGCCGGGCAGGCCGGCCAGCGCGTCGAGAGCGCCGGCACCGGTCAGCCCGGCCACCCCGGCCGTGCTGGTGACCAGGAGCACCCGGTCCAGTTCCCGGCTGTCCGGATGGTCGGCCAGGCCCCAGCGCACGGCGTGGTCGATCCGCCGGCGCACGCCCTCGGCCAGCGGCGTGCCGAACACCCGGCCGGCGGCGTCCTCGACGATGTTCCGGACCGCCTCGTCGCACTGGGCCGTGGCGAGCAACGACAGCGCCTCCAGCTCACGGTCGAGCAACTGCGGCAGACCCGCACAGCCGACCCCGAAGACGATCTCCTGCACCACCCGCAGGTGGATGTTGGCCAATTCCAGGGCGAGGTGCTGGCGGATCCGCTGGGCGCAGGAGCGGGCCTGACGGTCGATCCGGTCGGTCAGCTCGGCGGGTTCCACCCCGGCCGTCACCGGCACCCGGCCGTGCGCGCCGGGCGGCTCCGGGGGTCGGGCGCTGGCCCGGCGCAGACCCTCGTCGGCGGCCCAGCCGACCAGGGCCCGACGCAGGTTGGGCAGCTCCGCCCGGCGGGCCGGGAACCACCGGGCCGACGCGAGGGCGGGCACCGCGGCCAGCAGCGACGCGCGATGGGCCGCGATCGAGACCGCCACCGGGTCGAGCCGACCGGCGGG
>NZ_CADEAU010000046.1 GCF_902825405.1 Micromonospora maritima
CGCGACGGCCGTGCTGCTCGGCGCCGGCCTCGCCGTGGCCGGCCCGGCCGCCGCCGCGCCGAGTCCGAACGCCCCCGACGAGGGCGACAGCAAGCAGTTGCGGGCGGCGCTGGAGGCGGCGGCGAAGGGCCACATCGACGCCAAGAACCGGCTCGACAACTCCAAGCGCCGGCAGGCCGCGCTGGCCACCCAGCTCAAGGACGTCGAAGCCCGGCTCGTCGGGCTGACCGCGCAGGCCGGCGAGGTCGCCGTGCAGTCCTACCGGCTGGGTCGGCTCAACGACGCGTCGATGCTGCTGGCCGCCTCCGGGCCGGACGACTTCCTCAAGCGGGCGACCGAGCTGGACATGATGGCCCAGCGGGACAGCAAGCGCCTGGGCGACCTGGCCCGGGCCAAGGCCGAGGCGGCCGAGTCGAAGCTGGCCATCGACGCCGAGGTGCGGGAGCAGCAGAAGCAGCTCGCGGTGCTGGCCCGCAAGAAGAAGGACGCCGAGGTCGCGTTGGCCAAGGTCAGTTCCGGGGCCGGCTCCGGCTTCAGCGGCGGTTCCTCGTCGGCCAGGCCGGCGCCCCGCAACTCGGACGGCTCGTGGCCGTCGGAGTCGTGCTCGGTGGACGACCCGACGCCCGCGTCCGGCTGCATCACGCCGCGCACGCTGCACATGCTCCAGCAGGCCAAGGCCGCCGGCTACAAGCGCTACGCGTCGTGTCACCGCAGCGGCGGGGGCGGCGAGCACCCCAAGGGCCGGGCCTGCGACTTCGCCGCCGCCACCGACGGGTTCGAGGACCGCACGGCCACCGGCGGCGACAAGGCGTACGGCGACAGCCTCGCCAGCTGGGCGAAGAACAACGCGAGCCGGCTCGGCATCATGTACGTGATCTGGTACCGCCAGATCTGGATGCCGAACACCGGCTGGCGGGCGTACAGCGGGGGCGGCAGCCCGGCGGCCGACCACACAAACCATGTTCACATCTCGATGTACTGACCCGGTGGCCCAGGAACGCTGCGTACCATCGCGACGGTGAGCAGCACATCGTCCGACGTCGTCACCGAACCGACCGCCGGCACGGCGGCCCCGCCGCGGGCCCTGCCGAACGGGCTCGCCGCGTTCCTGGTCTTCCTCTCCAGCGGCGCGGTGCTGGTGCTGGAGACCGTCTCGCTGCGCCTGGTCGGCCCGTACGTCGGGGTGACGCTCCAGGTGACCAGCTCGGTCATCGGCATGGCGCTGGCCGCCATCGCGTACGGGGCGTGGATGGGCGGGTGGCTCGCCGACCGGCGGGACCCGCGCACCCTGATCGCCCCCGCGCTGGTGCTGGCCGGCATCGCCACCGCGGTCACCCTGCCGATCGTCCGCTACGCCGGTGAGGTGTTGCGCGGCGGCGCGGCGAGCGCGGTGCTCCTGCTGACCGCGGTGACCGTGCTGCTGCCCGCGGCGCTGCTGGCCGGGATCACCCCGCTGGTGGTGAAGCTCCAGCTCGCCGACCTGCGCCGCACCGGCCAGGTGGTCGGCAGGCTGTCCAGCATCGGCACGCTGGGCGGCATCACGGCCACGCTGGGCACCGGCTTCATCCTGGTCGCCGCGCTGCCCAGCTCGGTGATCGTGCTGGCGCTGGCCGCGGTGCTCGGGGTGACCGGGCTGGCGCTCGGGTTCTGGCTGCGGCGGCGCTCCGGTGGCGGGCCGTCGGCCCCGGGCCGGGCCAAGGCCGCGCTCGCGTTGCTCGGCCTCTCCGCGGCCGGGCTCACCGCCGCCGCCCCGAACCCGTGCGACGTGGAGACCGCCTACCACTGCGCGCGGGTCGAGGTGGACCCGCAGTGGCCGGCCGGGCGCACGCTCTACCTCAACTCGGCCGAGCACTCCTACGTCGACCTCGGCGAGCCGACCCACCTGAAGTACGGGTACACGCAGTGGATCGGCCTGGTCGCGGACCTGGCCCGGCCGGCGCGGCAGCCGATGGACGCGCTGCACCTGGGCGGCGGCGGCTTCACCGTGCCGCACTACCTGGCCGCGACCCGGCCGGGCACCGACAACCTGGTCTTCGAGCTGGACGGCGGCCTGGTCGAGCTGGACGAGCGGGAGCTGGGCCTGCGCACCGGGCCGCAGCTGCGCGCCCGGGTCGGCGACGCGCGGGTGCTGCTCGGCGGCGAGCCGACCGACAGCCGCGACTTCATCGTCGGGGACGCGTTCGGCCACCTGGTGGTGCCCTGGCACCTGGCCACCCGCGAGATGGCCGCCGACATCCGGCGGGTGCTGCGCCCGGACGGCGTCTACGTGCAGAACGTCATCGACTACCCGCCGGACCGGTTCGTCAAGGCCGAGCTGGCCACCGTCTCGGCGGTGTTCGAGCACGTCGCGTTGATCGCCCCGCCCGGTGCGGTCGCCGGCCGGCAGGGCGCGAACTTCCTGATCATCGCCTCGGACGCGCCGTTGCCGCTGGCCGGGATCCCGAACGGGCTGAGGCTGCTGCCGGAGCCGGCCGAGCTGCTCGACGAGGCCCGCACCGCCGGGTGGGTCGGGGACGCGCAGGTCCTCACCGACGACTACGCCCCGGTGGACCAACTCCTGGCGACCGCCTGAACGGGTGACTTCCCTGACCGATTCCGACCGCTGAGGTGTACGAGGGTCGACTTCGGGCAACAGGACCGACCATGGGTGGACCGGTCAGGAACGGCGTGCAACTGCTCGGCGAGCGATATCGACTCGTGGAGCAGTTGGGTGCGGGCGGCATGTCGGTCGTCTGGCGCGGCTACGACGAGGTGCTGGGTCGGCAGGTGGCGGTCAAGGTGCTCGCCTCCCGGCTGGCCAGTGACAAGGCGTTCCGGCACCGGATCCGCGTCGAGGCGCAGGCCGCCGCGCGGCTCTGCCACCCCAACATCACCAACGTGTACGACTACGGCGAGTCGATCCAGGTCGGGCTGACCGTGCCGTACGTGGTCATGGAGCTGGTCGACGGCGGCCCGCTCAGCGGCCGACTCGGCCGGGACGGCCAGCTGCCCTGGCGGGAGGCCATGACGATCGGCGCGGAGGTGGCCTCGGCGCTGGCCACCGCGCACGCCCGCGGCGTGGTGCACCGGGACGTGACCCCGGGCAACGTCATGCTCACCCCGACCGGTGTGAAGGTCGTCGACTTCGGCATCTCGGCGCTGGTGGGGGAGAGTGACAAGGGGCCGGACGGCGCGCTGCTCGGCACGCCCGCCTACCTGGCCCCGGAGCGGCTGGACAACGGGCACGTCTCGCCCGCCACCGACGTGTACGCGGTCGGGCTGCTGCTCTACCGGATGCTCACCGGCCGGCTGCCGTGGCAGGCCAGCACCACCACCGAGATGCTCCGCGCCCACATGTACCGGGACCCGGACCCGATGCCGCCGGTGCCGGGGCTGCCGGCCCAGGTCGCCGAGCTGGTCCAGCGCTGCCTGGCCAAGCGTCCCGAGGACCGCCCGCCGACCACCGAGGTGGCCCGGACGCTGGCCGAGGCGGCCGGCATCGCGGCGGTCGTGCCGGTGTCGCCGGCGTTCGGCCGGATCGACCCGGCGCTGATGGAGAACGCCGGCACCACCATCCTGCCCTGGTCGGCGGAGACCGACGCGCTGCCGTTCTCGGTGGTCCGCACCCGGACCCGGCGGGCCGCGGTCCGGCGTCGCCGGGTGGAGGCCGGGGTGGCCGCCGCCGGCCTGATCGCGGTCACCGCCACCCTGTGGGGCGTGACGTCGCGCAGCCCGGCCAGCGGTGGGGTCGAGCCGACCGAGGCGAGGATGGGGCTGCCCGATCCGACCCCCTGCGCGGTCGACTACTCGCTGCGCCGCGACACCGGCAAGGACTTCTCCGCCGAGCTGACGCTCACCAACACGGGCATCGGTGAGCTGCGCGACTGGACCATGAGCTTCACCTTCCCCGGCAAGCAGGTGGTCACCACGGCTCAACCTCCGGTACGCCAGGTGGGGCGGACCGTGTCGGTCGCCGCCCCGACGACGGCCCCGGTGCTGGCGCCGGGCGCGTCGACCAAGCTCACGCTGGCCGGGCGCTACACCGGGAGCAACACGCTGCCGGTGGCGTTCACGGTCGGCGGACGCACGTGCGGGGTGCAGGTGTCCGGCATCGCCGGCTCGGTGCCGCTCACCGTCGCGCCGACCACCAAGGCGCCGGCCAAGCCGGCCACCAAGACCACCGCAAAGGGCGGGTCGGCGAAGACGAAGCCCGCGCCGAAACCGAAGGCCGAACCGGCCAAGCCGAAGGGCAAGGGTGGTCCGAAGGGAAAAGCGAAGTAGACCGGCCGAAGGGGGGTGAGCACGGCAAGCCCAAGGGCAAGGGCAAGGGTCCGAAGGGCCCGAAGGGGTGATGGTCAGGCCAGCGAGGCGAAGCGCTGCACCTGGGCGATGCTGCCCTCCACGATGAGCACGCTCTCCGGCTCCAGCACGGTCTCCGGCCCGGCGTAGCGGAACGGCTGGCCGGGCTGCTTGGCGCCGACCACCATCACGCCGTACCGGTCCTGCGGGGCCAGCTCGCGCAGTGAACGTCCGACCAGCGGCGGAGGCACCCGCACCTTGGCGATGGCGAAGTCGTCGCCGAACTCGATGAAGTCGAGCATCCGGCTCACGATCAGGTGCGCCACCCGCTCGCCGGTCTCCGCCTCCGGAAACACCACGTGGTGCGCGCCGACCGAGTGCAGGATCTTCGCGTGCTTCTCCGACGTGGCCCGGGCCCAGATCTGGGGTACGCCCAGCTCGGTCAGGGCCAGCACGGTGAGCACGCTCGCCTCGACCGACGCGCCGATGGCGACCACCACCCGGGAGAAGTCGGCCATTCCGAGCTGACGCAGCACCGTCTCCTCGGTGGCGTCGGCCTGCACCACCCGGTCCAGTTCGCCGGACCAGCGCTGGACCCGCTCGGGGTCGCGGTCGACGGCCAGCACCTCGTGGTCGAGCCGGGCCAGGGAGCCGGCCAGGTGACAGCCGAACCGGCCCAGGCCGATCACGGCGACACCGGTGTCCGCGGAACGTCTAGCCGACAATGGGTTGCTCCTCCGGGTAGCGGTACAGGCGTCGCCGGGTGTTCAACGCGATCGCGGACCCGAGGGTGAGCGGGCCGACCCGGCCGATGTACATGAGCGCGGTCAGCACGTACTGCCCGGGCGGTGGCAACTGCTGGGTGAGGCCGACGGTGAGCCCGGTGGTGCTGAACGCGGAGGTGACCTCGAACAGGGCGGCGTAGAAGCGCACGTGGGCGGTCATCGCGATCAGGCCGACCGTGCCGCCGGCCACCAGGGCGACGCTGAGCAGGGCGACCGTCACGGCCTGCCGCTGGCTGGCCGGCGACACCCGGCGTCGTCCGACCGTGGTGTCCGGCTCGCCGCGCAGCTCCGCCCAGATGGCGAAGCCGAGCAGGAAGAACGTGGAGACCTTGATACCGCCGGCGGTGCTGGCGCTGCCGCCGCCGACGAACATCAGGCCGATGAGCATCGGGTAGCTCTCCTCGGTGAGCCGGTCCACGTTGACCACGTCGAACCCGCCGGTCCGGCTCAGCGCGATCTGGGTGAACGAGGCCAGCACCTTGCCCGGCGCGTCGTAGGTGCCGATCGTGTACGGGTTGCCCCACTCGGCGAGCAGCAGGTAGCCGAATCCGCCGACGATGAGCACCAGGCTGCCCCAGACGGTCAGCTTGGTCGCGACGGCCCAGTGTGACGGCTGCCGCCACTCCCGGACCGCCTCGAAGAGCGCCGGGAACCCGAGGCCGCCGACGATCGCGCCGAGGCTCAGCGGTAGCGCCACCCACGGGTCGCGGGAGAAGGCGACCAGGCCGTCGGTGTAGAGGGAGAAGCCGCCGTTGTTGAACGCCTGGACCGAGTGGAACACGGCGGACCAGATCGCCCGGCCGGGCGTGTAGTCGTAGGCCAACTGGAACCGGGCGGCGACGAGCGCCGTCATGAGGGCTTCGGTGGCGAAGACGGTGGCCGCGATGCGCAGCAGCAGCCGGCGCAGGTCGCCGAGACCGAACTCGGCGGTCTCGGCCTGGACGAGCAGTCGGTTGCGCAGGCCGAGCCGGCGGGAGACGACGAGGATCACCAGCGATGCGCCGGTCAGGATGCCGAGACCGCCGAGCTGCGTGAGCACGGTGATCATCACGAGTCCGAAGTCGTTCCAGTAGTTCGGTGTGTCGGTCACCGCCATGCCGGTCACCGAGACCGCCGAGGTGGCGGTGAACAGCGCGGTGACGAACGGCGTGTAGCGCTGCTCGCTCGTGGCCCAGGGCAGCATGAGCAGCCCGGTGCCGACCAGGATCACCACCAGGAACCCGAGCGGCACCAGCCGGACGGGCTTGCGGAGCAGGCGGCGCACCTCGTCATCTTCCGTCCGGAGATTCACCGGCAGGTCAGGAACCGACCAACTGGCGGTCAACCACGACCGGTCTGCTGTGCGTACCCATCGACGACAGGAGACGGCGTTGCGACGTACCCTTTCCGCCCTCGGCGTGGCCGGCGCGCTGCTCGCGGCGGCAGCCGTGGTGGTGCCGGCCCTGGCCGCCCAGGCCGGCCCGGACCACCACGCCGAGCGCCCGCGCGCGACCCAGCGGCCGATCGTGATCGGTCACCGGGGCGCCAGCGGCTACCGCCCGGAGCACACCCTGGAGGCCTACCGGCTCGCCATCCGGCAGGGCGCCGACTTCATCGAGCCGGACCTGGTCTCGACGAAGGACGGCGTGCTTGTCGCCCGGCACGAGAACGAGATCTCGGGTACGACGGACGTGGCGACCCACCCCGAGTTCGCCGCCCGCAAGACGACGAAGACCATCGACGGGGTCTCGGTCACCGGCTGGTTCACCGAGGACTTCACGCTGGCCGAGCTGAAGACGCTGCGGGCCAAGGAGCGGCTGCCGCTGGTGCGGGTGGCCAACACCGCGTTCGACGGCCGGTTCGAGATCCCCACCTTCCAGGAGGTCATCGACCTGGCCCGGGCCGAGTCCAAGGCGCGGGGCCGGACCATCGGCGTCTACCCGGAGACGAAGCACCCCACCTACTTCGCCTCGATCGGGCGCTCGTTGGAGGAGCCGCTGGTCGCGGTGCTCCGGAAGAACCGGCTGACCCACCGCAACGACCCGGTCTTCATCCAGAGCTTCGAGACCGCCAACCTGCGCAAGCTCGACACGATGACCGACGTGCGACTGGTCCAGCTGATGGACGCGGCCGGCGCCCCCTACGACTTCACCGCCGCCGGCGACCGCCGGACCTACGCCGACCTGGCCACCGCCGCCGGCCTGGCCTGGGTGTCCCGGTACGCCGACGGCGTCGGCCTGAACAAGAACCTGATCGTGCCCCGGGACGCCGCCGGCCGGCTGCTCGCGCCGACCTCGGTGATCCGGGACGCGCACCGGCTCAAGCTGGTGGTGCACGCGTGGACCTTCCGGGCCGAGAACCAGTTCCTGCCGGTGGACTTCCGGATCGGCGCCGACCCGAACGCGCGCGGTGACATCACGTCGGAGTACGAACTCTTCTTCGACCTGGGCCTGGACGGCGCGTTCGCCGACCAGCCCGACACCGCCGCAGCGGCCCGCGCGGGCCGCTGATCGGGTCCGTCCGCGCCGGGGCGGTCGGGTCTCGGCGCGGACGGACATCGGTAGGCGAGAGATCCTCTCTATCCCCGAAGCACCCCACTAAACGGACAAAAGCCCCAATACTGCTGGCGTGACCTGCGTCAAGGGCGGGTCAGCACACGGGGGTTGATGAATGTCTATCGTTAGAACGGCGCGTGGACGCCGACGGTGGAGCGGGGCGGCGGCGCTCGCGCTGGTCGCGAGCCTGCTCCCGTTGATCGGGCCGCGGGCCGCCGAACCAGCCTGGGCCGCCAGCCCGACCACGACCACGCTGACCGTCAACAAGGGCGGGGTGCGCCCGTCGGTCGACACGGTCGGTCCGCTGGCCGGGGCCACGTTCGACTTCTATCCGGGGGTCAGCGGCACCCGACCCGGGCCCGGGGACACGCCGCTGGCCTCCTGCACGACCGGCGACGACGGAAGCTGCGACGTGGACGTGCCGGGTCGGACCGGCACGAACCAGGGCTACTGGATCATCGAGCGCAGCGCGCCGGACGGTTGGCGGTTGCTCGAGAACCTGGACACCGGGGGTACCACCACCACGGCGACCGTCTACAACGGCGTGTTCACCGGCCCGGTCTCCAACAACGTGTCGTACGAGTTCCCGGTGAACACCACGGGCAACACCAACCGGACGGCGCGCGGCGCGGTCTGGGCCGACGCCCGGGACAACCCGCCCCTGCCCGGCAAGTGCGGCCTCAGCATCGCGCTGCTGATCGACGTCTCCGGCTCGATCGCGCCGAACCTGAACGACGTCAAGGCCGCCGCGAACGGCTTCGTGGACGCGCTGACCGGCACCCCCTCCGAGATCGGCCTCTACACGTTCGCCACCAACGCGGCGACCGTGCTCAACCCGGTCCCGGTCTCCGACACCACCGGTGCGGACACCGTGAAGACCGCGATCAACGGGCTCACGGCCGGCGGCACCACCAACTGGGACGCGGGTCTGTTCCAGGTGGCCGCCGCCCCGAACACGTACGACGCGGTGATCATCCTGACCGACGGCAACCCCACCGTCTACGGACCGCCGCCCGCCCAGGGGCCGGGCAACTTCACCCGGTTCAAGGAGGTGGAGAACGGCGTCTTCTCCGCCAACGCGGTCAAGGCCGAGGGCACCCGGGTGGTCGCCGTGGGCGTGGGCGCGGGCGTCAGCGGATCCGCCAACAACCTGGCCGCGATCTCTGGCCCGGTCGCCGGCTCCGACTACTACCAGACGGGGTACGAGCAGCTTGCCGCGCTCTTCCGCGACCTCGCCCTGGAGGCGTGCGCCGGCACCGTCAGCGTGGTGAAGAAGGTGATCCCGCCCGGCGGTACCCCGGCCGACGCGCTGCCCGCCGGCGGATGGACGATCTCCACCACGACCCCCGGGGTCGACCCCGGCAGCGCCGTGACCGACACCAACACCGGTGCGGTGAACTTCGACGTCGACCTCGGGGGCGAGACCAGCCGTCCGGTCACCCTGGCGGAGACGCCGCAGGCCGGGTTCACCCTGGAGCAGCAGGGCGGTGACAACGCGGCCTGCACCGCGAACGGCACGCCGGCCACGGTGACCAACAGCGGCGAGAACGGCTTCACCGTCGACGCCCAGGCGAACGCCATCGTCAGTTGCGTGATCCTCAACCGGCAGGCCGAGCAGCAGCGCTCCAGCATCGTGGTGCACAAGACCTGGGTGATCAACGGCGACTCGTTCGAGAACCCGGACCAACCGGTGGAGTTCCAGTCCGACCTGTCCATCAGCGGCATCCCCGACCCGGCCTGGAACAGCGAGTACGACAGCTTCACCACCGGCACGACGGTCACCATCGGCGAGACCGTCGACGAGGAACTGCTGCCGACCAACTGCGGCCCGGTCGCGGCCACCGGCGACATCGGGCCCGTCGTGCTGACCCAACCCGGCCGCAACGAGTTCCGGGTCGTCAACACGGTCACCTGCTCGACCAGCCTGACGCTGGCCAAGGAGTTGCAGAACCCGTACGGCGCACCGGAGCCGCCGCTGGACGCCTGGACGCTGCGCGCGATCCTGGACGGTTCGCCGGTGGTCGAGGGCACCAACGGCGTGACCGGCCCGGTCGAGCCGGGCGTGGACCACTCGCTCGCCGAGAGCACCGTTGCCGGGTTCACCCAGTTCGTGGCGAACGGCGCGGCCATCGTCCCGCCGGCCACCGGTAGCTGGGACTGCGGCCTGCGGCAGGAGGACGGCAGCGTCGGGCCGGTCTACACCGGCGCGAACGGGCGGGTCAACGTCCCGCTGGGCGAGACGGCGGTCTGCACCGCGCTCAACGTGGCCCAACCGGCCCGGGTGACGCTGGTCAAGGAGGTCACCGGCGGGTCGGCGCAGCCGCAGGACTGGGTGCTGGAGGCACTGCCCGTGCCGCGCAACGACGTACCGGTGCCGACACCGATCAGCGGGCGTAGCGGCACCCCGGCGGTGACCGGCGCCGAGGCGTTCCCGAACGTGCCGTACCAGCTCCTGGAGCGGGACGGGCCGGACGACTACCAGCAAATCGGGACCCCGCAGTGTGTGCTGACCGGGACGTCGACGGTGGTGCCGACGCCGAACAACCGGCTCACCCCGACGTACGGGCAGGACGTCACCTGTACGTTCCGCAACGAGCAGGTGCCACCGCCCGCGCCCGCCCGGCTGACGCTCGTCAAGCAGGTGCAGAACGACTTCGGCGGCACTGCGAAGCCGCAGGACTGGTTGCTGAACGCCGTTCCGCCCTCCGGGTCCGGCGCCACGCCGGTCAGCGGTCGCAGCGGCCAGCCGGACGTCACGGACGTGGCGGTCGTCGGGGGAGTCGGCTACACGCTCAGTGAGACCGAGGGCCCGGCCGGCTACGAGCAGCTCGGCCCGGTGACCTGCGTGCTGAACGGCACCGAGACGCCGCTTCCGGTGCCGGACGACGTGTTCACCCCGGCCGCCGGTCAGAGCTACACCTGCACCTGGCGCAACGGCCAGCTCGACCCGGGCAGCGCCCACCTGACCCTGGTCAAGAAGGTGCTGGACGGCAAGGACGGCTGGGGCGACAAGGGGCCGGGCGGCTGGAACGGCAAGGACGGTGGCGGCGGCGGTAAGGCCGAGCCCACCGACTGGCTGCTCACCGCGACGCCGTCCAACGGCGCGACGCCGATCAGCGGGCGGTCCGGCAGCCCGGCCGTCACCGACGTGCGGGTCCAGGTGGGCGTCGGCTACCGGCTGAGCGAGTCCGACGGCCCGGAGGGCTACGAACAGGTCGGCCCGCCCGAGTGCGTACTGGCGGACGGCGGCGGGACGGTGCCGGTGGTCGACGGCGTGGTCACCCCGGAGCGGGGGCAGGACATCACCTGCACCTTCACCAACCGGGCGAAGATGAAGCCCGGGCCGCCGCCGTACCACGGCAAGGGGCACCTGCCGGTCACCGGTCTCCAGCTGACCGGGATCATCGGTGGTGGCCTGCTGACGGTGGTCGTCGGTGGGTTCCTGCTGCTGATCACCTGGCGGCGGAGGCGGTCGACGATCGCCTGACCGGTCGACGGAAGGTGGGAGGCCGGTAGATCGAGGCCCCGGCAAGCGCGGGCCACAGCGTGGTCCGGCGAAGAGGTGATCAGGTTCGAGCGGTATACCTCACGGTCATAATTATGACTCTGAGGTATACCGCTCGAACCACCTCCAGGGTGTCGGCCCGACACGCCGGTAACGACCTGGTGGTTCCGCTGTCTAGCGGCTGGGCGGCTCGGCGACGTAGGTGCCACGGCCGGGTTGGCCGGTGATCAGCTCGCGGTCGTGCAGCAGGGACATCGCACGATAGGCCGTGTTCAGGTGGACGCCGTAGGTCTCGGCCAATTCGCGGGTCGAGGGGAGCTTGTCGCCCGGCTTCAACTCGCCGGTCTTGATTCTCGCGGCGATGTCGTTGGCGATCCGGCGGAATGGCGCTTCGGCTGTGGGCATGGTGAGGACTCCGGTTGGTTCGGCGAATCCGATCCTGCCCTACCTGCACAAGTAACTGCAACAGGTCGCGAACGCGTCGACAGTGGAAGCTCGCGCAGCACCAGTTACTGGTGTAGGTTGAGTCCTGTCCGGCTCCGGTTGGTTCGGCAAACCGCGGGGTCGGACCCGGATTGGGCTCCGGGGCCGTACCGCCGAACGAGGCTGCGGTCGCGGGGTCGGCGACCCGCCCGCGTCCCCTGTCTGCGGGCGGGTCGCCTCCACGGCTGGTGAGGAGGATTCGTGCGCAACGTGCTCCACCTGTTCCACCCGGCCCGGCGACCTCGCGGGGGCCGGGCGCCGAACGAGGGCTGGTACCGCTCGGAGTCGTGCCGACCGCTGAGCATCGGGCAGATCCGCGAGCGGCGGTTCCGCACCGTGCGGCGCGGCGGGCTCGACCCGGCGGAGGTGCACGCGTTCCTGCACCGGGTGGCCGGCGACCTGGCGCTGGCCCGGCACGACGCGGCCCGGTGCGCCGAGGAGAACAACCGGATCAAGCGGGCGCTGCGGAACTGGCAGTCCCGGTTCGCACCGGGGGCGCACCGGTGAGCCGGGAACGGTTCGTCGTGCACCTGCCGGTGCGCGCGGCCGACCTCGATGGCGCCCGAGGGTTCGCCCGGGCCATCTGCCGCGCGCTCGGCTTCCTGGCCGACGTCGAGCGGGCCGGGACGACCGTGTCGTGGGAGGACGAGCAGTCCGTCCGCCACTGGGTCTGGTGCGACCGGGTGCTGGACGGCGGCCGGCGCTGCCCGCGGGCGGCCGACCACGACGGCGACTGCGGCGGGCGGTGAGCGGCGCGGGTGCGGGTCGGCGATGGCCCGGGTCGACATTCCGGCCGTGCCCCGCGTGGTGGGTCCGGCCATCCCGGGTCGGCCGGGTTACGTGGTGGTGTCCGGCGTTGTAACGTGCGGCCATCCCGTCCCGGGCACTTGTGTGCGCCGACCACATAGCCCGTGGGTGACGTCACTTCTAGCGTGAGCCGACAACTGACAATCCTCCTGTCCTCACCTGGAGTCGCAATGACGATCCGGCACACGCGACGGGTGTTCCTTTCCGCCGCCACGATGATGGCGGCCGCGCTGGCCGCCACGGCCTGTGGCAGCCCGCAGGACACCGCCTCCGGCGGCGGCGACGCCGCGCCGGTCAAGGTCGGCCTGGTCTACTCCCAGTCCGGGCCGCTGGCCAGCTACGGCAAGCAGTACATCGAGGGGTTCAAGGCCGGCCTCGACTTCGCCACCAAGGGCACCGGCAAGGTCGGTGACCGCACGATCGAGGTGACCGAGGCCGACGACGCGGGCGACCCGGCCAAGGCCGTGTCCGCCGCCAAGGACATGATCGGCAAGGGCACGAAGATCATCGCCGGTTCCACCTCCTCCGGCGTCGCGCTCCAGGTGGCCCCGATCGCGGCGCAGAACAAGGTCCTGTTCATCTCCGGCCCGGCCGCCACCGACGCGGTGACCGGCGCGAACAAGTACACGTTCCGGTCCGGCCGGCAGTCGTGGCAGGACGTGACGACCGCCAAGTCGTTCATCGGCGACGCGGCCGGCAAGAAGGTCGTGGTGTTCGCCCAGGACGGCGCGTTCGGCGACGCGAACGAGGCCGCCGTCAAGGCCGTGATCGGCGGCGCCGGCGCGACCGTCAGCAGCGTCCGCGCGCCGGCCAGCGCCACCGAGTTCACCCCGTTCGCCAGCCAGATCAAGGCCGCCAAGCCGGACCTGCTCTTCGTCGCCTGGGCCGGCACCACCGCCGGCGCGATGTGGCAGACGCTGGACCAGCAGGGCGTCCTCGCCTCCACCACGGTCGTCACCGGCCTGGACATCCGCGCCTCCTGGCCGACGTTCGGCGCGGCCGGCAGCAAGATCTCGTTCCTGTCGCACTACTTCGACGGGGCCAGCGACACCGAGGCCGCCAAGGCCGCCAAGGCGAAGGTCGCCGGCGGTGCGCTCGACCTGTTCCACCCGGACGGGTTCGCCGCCGCGCAGATGGTCGTCCGCGCCGTGCAGGAGGGCGGCGACGACGTGGACAAGATGATCAAGGCGCTGGAGGGCTGGGAGTTCGAGGGCGTCAAGGGCACCATGAAGATCCGCGCCGAGGACCACGCGCTGCTCCAGCCCATGTACCAGGCCAAGCTCACCGGCAGCGGCACCGCCTTCACGGCCACCGCGCAGAAGACCCTGACCGGTGACGAGAGCGCGCCGCCGGTCGCGCAGATGAAGGGCTGACCCGTGCTCGCCACCCGCGGTCTGACCTGGCGGATCGGTGAGGTCGCCATCGTCGACTCCGTCTACCTCGATCTGGCGCCGGGGGAGTTCCTCGGCGTGATCGGGCCCAACGGCGCCGGCAAGACCTCCCTGTTCAACCTGATCACCGGCCTGCGCCGGCCCACCGAGGGGAAGGTCCTGCTGGACGGCGCGGACATCACCGCGCTGCCCCCGCACCGACGGGCCCGGCTCGGGCTCGGCCGGACCTTCCAGGCGTCCTCGGTCTTCGGTTCGCTGACCGTCCGGGAGAACGTCCGGCTCGCCGTACAGGCACACCGGGGTGGCTCGATGAAGCTGTGGCGGCGGGCGGCGGCCGACCGGGAGGTGGCCGCCGCCGCCGACGCGGCGCTCGACCGGGTCGGCCTGCACCACCGGGGTACGGCGCTCGCCGGCACCCTGGCCCACGGCGAGAAGCGCAAGCTGGAGATCGCGCTGCTGCTCGCCGGGGAACCCCGGGTGATGCTGCTGGACGAGCCGATGGCCGGGGTCAGCGCCGAGGACGTACCCGAGCTGGTCAGCGTGATCAAGTCGCTGACCGGGGACAGTGGCCGGGCGGTGCTCATGGTGGAACACCACATGGACGTGATCCTGGAGCTGGCCGACCGGATCGCCGTGATGCACCACGGCGCGCTGCTGGCCTGCGACACCCCGGACACGGTGATGGCGAACGCCACCGTGCAGGAGGCGTACCTGGGGGAGGCGCTCTGATGGCGGTGGAACCGATCCTGTCGGTGGAGGACCTGTCCGTGCGGATCGCCGGGCTGCACATCCTCCAGGGCGTGTCGTTCGAGGTGGCCCCGACCGGCGTCACCGTGCTGCTCGGGCGCAACGGCGTCGGCAAGTCCACCACCCTGCGGGCGATCGTCGGGCTGACGCCGCGCAACGGCGAGGCCCGGGGCACGGTGCGGATGGGCGCGCAGAGCCTGCTCGCCCGCCCCACCCACCGGCTGGTCCGTGGCGGCCTCGGCTACGTGCCGGAGGACCGCTGCGTCTTCGCCGGGCTCACCGTCGCCGAGAACCTGCGGCTGGCCGAGCGGCGGGGCACCACCCCCGCGTACGACAAGGTCTTCGCGCTCTTCCCGGAGCTGGACCGGCGCGGACGGCAACGGGCCGGTTCGCTCTCCGGCGGGCAGCAGCAGATGCTCGCGATCGGCCGGGTGCTCCTCAACGACAACCGGCTGCTGCTGGTCGACGAGCCGACCAAGGGGTTGGCGCCGAAGGTGGTGACCGAGGTGGCCGAGGTGCTGGAACGGGTCGCGGAATCCGTGCCGGTGCTGCTGGTCGAGCAGAACCTGGCGGTGGTGCGGCGGCTGGCGTCCGACGCCGTGGTGCTCTCCGCCGGCCGGGTCGCCTGGACCGGCGACGCCCGCGAGCTGCTGCTGGAGACCGCGCTGACCAAGTCGCTGCTCGGTGTGGGTTCGGCGGAGGTGCACTCATGAACACGGTCGTCCTGTTGACGTTGACCGGGCTGGGCCTGGCGGCGCTCTACTTCCTCGTCGCCTCCGGCCTGTCCCTGGTGTTCGGCCTCGCCGACGTGCTCAACTTCGCGCACGGGCTGTTCCTCGGCGTCGGCGCGTACGCGACGTGGTGGGCGGCGGGCAACCTGCCCGGCGCCGGGTCGGACGGGCTCGGCTTCGTGGTCGCGGTGCTCTTCGGGGTGCTGGCCGGCTCGCTGGTCGCGGTGCTGGTCGAGCTGGTGCTGATCCGGCCGCTCTACTCCCGCACCATCGAACAGGTGCTGGTCACCGTCGGCCTGTCGCTGGCCGGGGTGGCGCTGCTCCAGGCCACCTGGGGCGCCGACCCGCGCCCGTTCCCGCGCCCCGACTGGAGCCGGGACGTGACATCGGTGCTCGGCGCCCAGGTGCCGAACGCCGGGCTGCTGCTGATCGTCGCCGCCGTCGTGGTGCTCGGCGCGCTGCTGGCGTTCCTGCGCTGGACCCGGTACGGCCTGATCATCCGGGCCGGGGTGGAGAACCGGGAGATGGTGACCGCGCTCGGCATCGACGTCCGCAAGGCGTTCACCCTGGTCTTCGCCATCGGCGGGGCCGCCGCCGCGCTGGCCGGCGCGCTCGGCGGCGTCTACTTCGGCACCGTCTCGCCCGGGCAGGGCGGCTCGCTGCTGATCTTCGCCTTCATCGTGGTGGTGATCGGCGGGATGGGCTCGGTGGTCGGGTCCGCGTACGCGGCGGTCGCGGTGGGGCTGCTGCAACAGTTCGTCAACTACTACGGCACGTCCGGGCTGGGCGACCTGTGCGTGGTCGGCCTGCTCGCCGTGGTGCTGCTGCTGCGTCCGCAGGGCCTGGCCGGAAAGGTGGCTCACGCATGACCGAGGTCAAGAGCGCGGAGGTGCCCGCGCCCCCGGCGACGGTGCCCGACGAGCTGACCCCCGGCCACGCGCGGTGGCACGGGCTGCGCCCGTACCTTCCGCTTGTCGCGCTGGTGGTGGCGGCGGTCCTGCCCTACTCGACGCTGAACCTGCCCGGCGTCTTCGAGGGGCCGCTGAACTCGCCGGGCACACTGCAACTGCTCGCCATCTGCCTGGTCTTCGGCGGGCTCGCGGCCGGCTACGACCTGCTGTTCGGGCGGACCGGGATGCTCTCCTTCGGGCACGCCCTCTACTTCGCCGCCGGCGTGTACGGCACCGACGTGCTGATCACCAAGGCCGGGCTGCCGCTGTGGCAGGCCGCGCTGCTCACGGTGGTCGGCGGCACCACGCTCGCCGCGCTGCTCGGCGCGGTGGCCCTGCGCACCGTGGGCATCGCGTTCGCCATGGTGACGTTGGCGTTCGCCCAGGTCGGGGCCATCCTGGTGGCCCGCGACTTCGGCGGCCTCACCGGCGGCGAGGAGGGGCTGCCGCTGGACGTGTCCGGGCTGCCGGCCGGGCTTGTCGGCGTCACCAACACGGTGAACCTCTACTGGCTGGCGCTGGCGTACCTGGCGATCGTGGTCCTGGTGGTGCACCGGGTCAGCGGGTCGCCGACCGGGCGGGTGCTGGCCGGGCTGCGCGACGACGAGCGGCGGATCGGCGTGCTCGGGCTCGACCCGTACCGCTTCAAGCTGGTGGCGTTCACGCTGGCCGGCGGCCTGGCGACGGCCGGCGGCGTGGTCTACGTGCTGATCGTCGGTGGCGCCAGCCCGCACATCACCTCGTCGGAGTTGACGCTGTCGCTGCTGGTCATGGTGGTGCTCGGCGGGCCCGGCACGCGGTGGGGGCCGGTGCTGGGCGGCGTCCTCTACATGTACCTCGACCACCGGCTGACCGCGTTCGGCAGCAGCGACGCGGTGAACAACCTGCCCGCGTTCCTCAGCCACCCGCTGAGCCAGCCGCTGTTCGTCCTGGGCACGGTCTTCATCCTGGCGGTGTACTTCTTCCCCGGCGGCCTGGCCAGCCTGAGAACCCGCCTGACCCCCCTCCTCACCACCCTCCGCCCCCGCCGCTGACCCCCCACGCCCCGGCCCTGCCCCGTTGATCAAGGAGTTCGCGTCCGGCCCACCGGCCTAAGATGACGTGAACTCCTTGATCGACGAGGTCGGGGAGAGGTGCGGGGGAGGCTGTGGTCATGGGAGAGCAGCAGGGGGAGCGGCGGCGGCTGGCGGTGGTCAGCGGAGGTGGGACCGGGATCGGGGCCGCCATTGCGCGAGGACTCGTCGAGGACGGGTTCGACGTGCTCGTGGTGGGACGGCGGGGGGACGTAGTCGACGCCGCCGCCCGGCGGATCGCCGACGAGTGCGGTCGGGCCGGGGCGGTCCGTGCGGTCACCGCCGACCTGACCGATCCGGCCCAGCTCGCGGCCGTCGTCGACGCGGTCGACGGGCGGACCGTGGACGCGGTGGTCAACAACGCCGGTGGCTATCTCGGCGGCCCGACCGGGACCCTGGACGAGGTGGCCGCCTGGTGGCGGGCCAACCTGGACGCCAACGTGCTCACCGCGGTCCTGCTGACCGAGGCGTTGCGGCCCGCCCTGCGTCGTCCCGGTGGCCGGGTGGTCCTGCTCAGCTCGATCGCCGCCCAGCGTGGCGGCGGCGGCCCGTACTCGGCGGCCAAGGCGGCGCTGCACGGCTGGGCGTACGACCTGGCCGCGCAGCTCGGACCGGAACAGATCACGGTCAACGTGGTCAGCCCCGGATACGTCGCGGAGACCGAGTTCTTCGGCGACCGGATGACGCCGGAGGGCCACGCCAAGCGGGTCGCCGCCACCCTGGTCGGCCGCGCCGGTACGCCCGACGACATCGCCGCCGCCGTGCGCTACCTCGCCGGTCCGTCGGCCGGCTACGTCACCGGTCAGGTCCTGGGCGTCAACGGCGGCTCCGTGTTCGGCCGGTGAACGCGACGACGGGCGGCGGCCCCCCGTGTGGCCGCCGCCCGTCCCGCGCGTCGTGGATCAGCCGGCGAGCATCTCGTACGCCGAGGCCGTGGCCTTCTGCGCGCCCGCCGGCGGGGTCAGCTCCGGGGCCTTGCCGAAGTCGTAGTACTTCGTGACCAGCTTCATCGCCTTGTGCTTGCCGGCCGCCGGCACGTCCAGGGTGAACGCGGTCAGGTTCCCGTCCGGGCCGACCACCGCGGTGAACGGCACCTTCCGGCCCGCCTCGCCCAGCGCCGCCAGGTCCAACCCGTCGAACGTGCTCTTCACGTCCTCGTTGTCGGCCAGGTCGGCCAGCCCGGTGTACGTGCCGGCGCCCTTGTCCTCGACCGTCTCCGCGGTGCGGATGATCGCGGCGGTGTTGCCCGGGTCGGTGCCCTCGTAGGCGGGGGCGTTCTCGCTGTCCGCCAGCTTCTCGCGGTCCATCGCCATCCAGTTCTTGGGCAGCTTGAGCGCGTCGTGCAGGCCGGGGAGGCCGGTCAGCTTGACCCGCATCCACAGGTCCTTGTCGATCACCCGGAACGTCATGTCCATGGTGAACTTCGGGTCGTCGTTCTGCTGCTTCATGCCGAGTTCCATGCCCTTGGCGGCCGGGTCCACCACGCCGGTGAACCGGTCGGTGCCGTCCTGCGTGGAGAACCGGAAGCGGGGGTCCTGCTCGGTCGGCACGGCCGCCAGCAGGGCGGCCTTCGGGTCGGCCGACGGCGCCGGTGCGGCGCCGCCGCCCTCGGGGGCGCTGCCGGTGCTGCCGCACCCCGCGGCGAGTGCGGTGGTGGCCAGCACGGCTGCCGTGCGGAGCACGAACCGCCGGGCGGTCGCGGCGGTGCCGTTTCGCTGCGTCATCTCGTTCGACTCACTTTCCCAGGTGGTTGTTGCCCGGGAAGCATCGCAGGCAGCGACGGCCGCTCCGCTGCCGATATGCTGCCGTCCGACTGCCGTCGGTCGCGGCGGGCGACGGCTGGGGGGTACGGGGGCGGAAACTCGCATGTCAGAGGCGCTGCGCTTCGAGCTTCTCGGCCCGCAGCGGGCCTGGTACGCCGACCGTCCGATCGATCTCGGCCCGGCCAAGCAGCGGGCCGTGCTGGCGGTGCTGCTGCTCGCCGCCGGGCGTCCGGTGCCCACCGGGCAGATCGTCGAGGCGGTCTGGCCCGAGGAAGCGCCGGTCAACGGCCCCAACGTGGTGCAGAAGCACGTGGCCGGGCTGCGCCGGGTGCTGGAGCCGGACAGGTCACCCCGCACACCCGCCCGGGTGCTCACCCTCACCGACGCCGGCTACCTGCTGCGGGTCGCCCCGGAGACGGTGGACGCGGTGCGCTTCGAGCGCGGCGTGCGGCACGCCCGGCAGGCACAGTCGGCGGGACGCGCCGCGGAGGCGCTGGACGAGGTGACCGCCGCGTTGGAGCTGTGGCAGGGCGAGCCGTTCACCGGCTTCGCCGGCCCCTGGTTCGACGCGGCCCGGCACCGGCTGGTGGAGCTGCGCGCGGTCGCCCTGGAGACCCGTACCGAGCTGGAGTTGGCCGCGGGCCGGCACGGCGAGCTGGTCGGCCGGCTGGTCGAGCTGGTCGCCGAGTTCCCGGTCCGCGAGCGGCTGCGTCTCCAGCTCATGCTGGCGCTCTACCGCAGCGGCCGGCAGGCCGAGGCGCTGGCCGCCTACCGCGACTTCGCCGCCTCGCTGCGCGAGGAGTACGGCATCGAGCCGGGGGAGGCGCTCCAGGCGCTGCACCGGCGCATCCTGCGCTCCGACCCGACGCTGCTGCCGACCGTCGCCGAGCCGGTCGACGCGCCCGTGGTCCCGCTCCCGCCGGCCGGCAGATCGGAA
>NZ_CADEAU010000047.1 GCF_902825405.1 Micromonospora maritima
CGCGAAGGCGGCGACCCGGGCGGCGGGCCCGGGCGCCGCGGCCCGGGCGGAGGCGTTCGGCGGCAAGCCGCCGGAGCTGACCGGGCCGCTGACGCTGGCGCAGAGCATCAACGCGGCGTTGGCCGACGGCATGCTCGACGACCCCGGGGTGACGGTGTTCGGTGAGGACGTCGCCGCCAAGGGCGGGGTGTACGGGGTGACCAAGGGACTGCGGGACCGGTTCGGCGCGGCCCGGGTGTTCGACACGCTGCTCGACGAGACCTCGGTCCTCGGGCTCGGGCTGGGCGCCGGGCTGGCCGGCATGCTGCCGGTGCCGGAGATCCAGTACCTGGCGTACCTGCACAACGCCGAGGACCAGCTGCGGGGCGAGGCGGCCAGCATGCGCTTCTTCTCCCGGGGGGCGTTCCGCAACCCGATGGTGGTGCGGGTGGCCGGCCTGGCCTACCAGGAGGGCTTCGGCGGCCACTTCCACAACGACAACTCGGTGGCGGTGCTGCGCGACGTGCCGGGGCTGGTGATCGCGGTGCCGGCCCGGCCGGACGACGCCGCGCCGATGCTGCGGACCTGCCTGGCGGCGGCCCGGGTGGACGGCAGTGTGTGCGTCTTCCTGGAGCCGATCGCGCTCTACCACGCCCGCGACCTCTACGCCGAGGGCGACGGCGAGTGGACCGCCGAGTACGCCGAGCCGGGCGCCTGGGCGAACCGGCACGTGCCGGTCGGCCGGGCCCGGGTGTACGGGGTCGGTTCGGCCGACGACCTCACCGTCATCACCTTCGGTAACGGGGTGCGGATGTCGTTGCGCGCCGCGGCCACGCTTGCCGACGAGGGCATCGGCACCCGCGTGGTGGACCTGCGCTGGCTCGCCCCGCTGCCCGTGGCCGACATCATCCGGGAGGCCTCGGCGACCGGCCGGGTGCTGGTGGTGGACGAGACGCGGCGCTCCGGCGGGGTGGGCGAGGGGGTGCTGTCCGCACTCGTCGACACCGGGTACGTGGGCGCGGCGCGCCGGGTGGCGGCACTTGACTCGTTTGTACCATTAGGTCCGGCTGCCCGTCAGGTTCTGGTCTCGGAGGAGGCCATCACCCAGGGTGCCCGTACGCTGCTGGCACGGTAAATTCCGTTCCACCCGGTGCGCCACTTGCGCGGCGAGCCGCAACTGTGTGGACTGGGCGCGACGGCGTCGCACGACGCCGCGAGCAGGGATGAGATGAGGAGGCACGCGACAGTGAGCGCGACCGCTGGTCAGGCCGCCGACGGGGTACGCAGCCTGGCGGACCGGTTCGGGATCGAGCCGGGCATGGTCGTCATGGAGATGGGCTACGACGACGACGTCGACACCGATCTCCGCGACGCCCTGATTGACCGCTGTGGAGACCTGGTCGACGAGGACACCGACGAGGTGGTCGACGCGGTTCTGGTCTGGCACCGCGACGGCGACGGTGACCTCTTCGAGCTCCTCGTCGACGCCCTCGGGCCGCTGGCGGACAACGGGGTGGTCTGGCTCCTGACGCCCAAGGCGGGCCGGGACGGCCACGTCGAGCCGAGCGAGGTCGCGGAGAGCGCGCAGACCGCCGGCCTCCAGCAGACCTCCACCATCAACGCGGGCCGCGACTGGAGCGGCGCCCGCCTCGTCCTGCGGCGCGGGTCGAAGAGCAAGAAGTAGGGTCTTCCTGATCATTCCCAGACCCGATCCCGAGGGAGCGCGCATGCCCATCGAGGTTGGCGCCGAGGCGCCGGACTTCCTGCTCAAGGACCAGAACAACCAGGAGGTCCGGCTCTCCGACCTCCGCGGTCGCAAGACCGTGCTGCTGGTCTTCTACCCGCTCGCCTTCACCGGCATCTGCCAGGGTGAGCTGTGCGAGGTGCGGGACAACCTCAACGAGTACGTGAACGACGACGTCCAGGTCCTGACCGTCAGCGTCGACTCGGTCTACGCCCACAAGATCTGGGCCGACCGGGAGGGCTACCAGTTCCCGCTGCTGGCCGACTTCTGGCCGCACGGCGCGGTCGCCCAGGCGTACGGCGTGTTCAACGAGGTCGCCGGCATCGCCAACCGGGGCACGTTCGTCATCGACAAGGCCGGCGTGGTCCGGTTCGCCGAGATGAACATGCCCGGCGAGGCGCGCGACCAGCAGGGCTGGCGCAAGGCGCTGGCCGAGGCCGTCGCCGCCTGATCCACCCCGGGCACGTCGTTCGACCGGGCCGGAGACCGGCAGGTAAGCTTGCCGCTCCGGCCCGCCGTACGGGCGTTCCGGGCGCGTAGCTCAGTGGGAGAGCACTCGCCTTACAAGCGAGGGGTCGCAGGTTCGAAACCTGCCGCGCCCACCCTTCAGCACCAGCGGGAACCGCCCCGGGAAGATCGCTTCCCAGGGCGTGACAGCAAGGACGCCTTCGCGACCCGGAAGGCCGAGATCGTGCCGTACCGTCCGGTGACCGCCGGGGCGGCGGGCCAGCCTGCGGGCCGCCCCGGCCCCGCTCCTTCACCGTCCGAAGGTGGTGCCGGCATCGGTCCCGACCGACACTAGCGGCGGCCCGGAGCCATATGACCGGAGAGCGATATGACTGCTGGTCATAATCATGACTCAGCGGTATACCGGCCGGATCGCCATGCTCCTCGGGGGCCGGCACATGGCGGGATGACGTGGTGGCTCACCAGTGCGCGGCGTGCCGTCGACGTCGTGGGAGTTCCGGGACTTGTCCGTCGAGCTGCGGGACGGTCCGGCTGCGCATCGGGGTGCCGAGATGCTCGCGCCTGCCGATCGCAGGGAGTGTGCGCGGGGGGCAGGGCGGGTGCCCGGGCGACCTCGGTGCGGTCGCCCGGGGCGCCGCGGGCTATGCCGTCGGTCGGGCTTCGTGCAGGATCCGGGCCAGCTCGGCCGGTCGGCTGAGCATCGGCCAGTGCCACGTCGGCAGTTCCTCGTACCGCCACGAACTGCCGGCCATGTGCCGGCACAGCGGCACGGTGGCGGCCATCTGGCGCGTCTGCTCGACGGTGAAGCTCGACAGCACGCCGAGGCGGGGCAGCTTCTCCCACGCCCCGGTGAGCCGCACCGGGGCGGTGGCGGTCGCCCACGGTTGGGCCACCGACCGCTCGCCGAGCAGCGCGACGACCGAGTCGTCCACGTCTGGCGCGTGCGCCGCCAGCTCGGCCCACGGCGGGGGTGGCAGCCGCCAGCCGTCGCCGTGTTCGGCGACCACCGCCGCGTTGCGTTCACGCTCCTCGGGTGGGCTGAAGTCTGCCTGTGCCGACCCGTCGGGCAGGGGGCCGGTGTCGACGAAGACAAGTTGGGCCACGCGGTCGGCCATGCGGTCGGCGGCGGCGGTCGTCACGACCGCGCCGGCGTAGCTGTGCCCGACGAGGACCACGTCGTGCAGGTCCTCGTAGCGCAGCAGGTTGACCACGTCGGTGACGTGGACGTCGAGGTCGGTGTCCGGGCGGGCCAGGTGGGCGCGCTCGCCCAGGCCGGTCAGGCTCAGCGGGTACACCTCGTGGCCGTGCGCGCGCAGGGCGGCGGTCACCGAACGCCAGGCCCACGCGCCGAGCCAGAAGCCGGGAACCAGTACGAAGGTCGTCATGCAGGACACGCTACGATCAATTCTGGACAGATTCCGCCCGGATTAAGAAGAGGACTTCTGTGGCCCGGCCCACCGCGCGTGTCCTGGCGCTGCTGGAGATCCTCCAGGCCGGTGGCGGCTTCACCGTCGCCGACCTGGCCGGTCGGCTGGGCGTCGACGAGCGCACGGTCCGCCGCTACGCCGCGCACCTCGCCGACCTCGGCATCCCGGTCGAGGCCCGGCGCGGTCGGTACGGCGGGTACCGGCTCGCGCCCGGATACAAGCTGCCGCCCCTCATGCTCACCGACGAGGAGGCGGTCGCCGTCATGCTCGGGCTCGTCGCCGCCACCCGGGCCGGGCTGGTCACCGCCGAAGGCGCGGCCGCCGAGAGCGCAACCGGAAAGATCCGCCGGGTGCTGCCGGCCGGCCTCGCCCGGCGGATCGATTCGCTGCTGGACACCGTCGACTTCACCGCACCGGTCCGCAAGCCCGCCCCGCCCGGCATCGAGGTGCTGCTGGTGCTCGCCGAAGCGGCCCGGAACCAGCGACCGGTGAGCATCGCCTACACCACCTGGCGCGGCCTGTCCGGAGAGCGGCAGCTCGACCCGTACGGGCTGGTCTTCCACGCCGGCCGGTGGTACGTCACCGGTCACGACCACGACCGCGGGGCGGTACGGACGTTCCGGCTCGACCGCATCGGGGCGGCCCGTCCCGTCCAGGGCAGCTTCGACGTCCCGGCCGACTTCGATCCCACCACGCAGGTCCTCGCCGGTCTGGCGGCCGTGCCGTACGCGCACGACATCTGCGTGGTCCTGCACACCAGCCTCGGGCAGGCGCAGCGACGGATCCCGCCCTCGGTCGGCACCCTCGCCGAGGTGCCCGGCGGAGTGCGCCTCACCACCCGGGCCGAACGGCTCGACGGCATGGCACAGATGCTCGCCGGGCTCGGCTGGCCGTTCACCATCGAGCGACCGGACGAACTCAGGGACGAGGTACGCGCCCTGGCCGCCCGACTGCTCACCGACGCGCGCCGGAGTCCTTGACCGCCGATCCACTGCTTTACTATGTTCCTAGTAAAGCAGTAAGGGGACACCGTGTTCGTCTTCCGGCTCGACACCCACTCCGGCGTGCCGCCGTACCTGCAACTCGTCCAGCAGGTCCGCCAGGCGGTGCTGCTGGGCTTCCTCCAACCCGGTGACCGCCTGCCGCTCATCCGCGAGGTGGTCGAGGACCTGGCGATCAACCCGAACACCGTCGCCAAGGCGTACCGGCAGCTGGAGCAGGAGAACCTGGTCACCGGCCGGCCCGGCCAGGGCACGTTCGTCGACGAGCAGCAGTCGCCCGCGATGTCCGCGTCGACGTACACGTCGCTGCGCCGCGGCCTGGCGACCTGGCTGCGCCGCGCCTACGCGGCCGGCCTCGACGAGCAGGCGGTCGACGCGCTCGTCGCCTCCGTGCGCCAGCAGACCAGGAGCGAGGACGTGGCGTGACGGCGACCGGGTTCGCGCTGCGCACCGACGGGGTGGGCAAGCGGTACCGGAAGGGCTGGGCGCTGCGCGACTGCACCCTGGACCTGCCGGCCGGCGGTGTGATCGCCCTGGTCGGGCCGAACGGCGCGGGCAAGACCACGCTGCTGCGCCTGGTCGTCGGGTTGCTGGCGCCGAGCACCGGCACGGTGGAGGTCCTCGGCCACGACGTCGCCGACAGCACGCCGCAGACGCTGTCCCGGGTCGGGTTCCTGGCCCAGGACCATCCGCTCTACCGGCGCTTCACCGTCGCCGAGATGCTCCGCTTCGGCCGGTCCTGCAACCTGCGGTTCGACCAGGAGCTGGCCGAGCGCCGGCTGGCGAAACGGGGCATCCCGCTCGACCGCAGGGCCGGCACGCTCTCCGGCGGTCAGCAGGCCCAGGTCGCATTGGCGCTGGCCCTGGCGAAGCGGCCGGACCTGCTCGTCCTCGACGAGCCGGTGGCCAGCCTCGACCCGCTGGCCCGGCACGAGTTCATGCAGGTCCTCATGGGCGCGGTGGCCGAGGACGGGGTGACCGTCCTGTTCTCCTCCCACGTCGTGCACGAGCTGGAGCGCGTCTGCGACCACCTGGTCGTGCTCGACCAGGGCCGGGTCACCCTCACCGGTGACATCGACACCCTCCTCGCCGAGCATCGGCTGCTCGTCGGCCCGCGTACGACGCACGACCTCGACCGGTCCGCCGCCGTCGTGGAGGCCGTCCACAGTGACCGGCACACGACCCTGCTGGTACGCGACGGCGGGCTCCCGGCCGCGCCCGGGTGGCAGGCCCGGCCGGTCGCGCTGGAGGACCTGGTGCTGGCGTACCTGCGCCGGTCGTCCGAGCCGAGCGCCACGGTCCCGTCGGGGGTGGCGGCGTGACGTGGTTGATCTGGCGTCAGCACCGGGCCGAGGTCTGCGTCCTGGGGCTGCTCGTCGGCCTGTTCGGCGTCGTCCTGGTCGGGCTCGGGACCCAGGCCCACGACCTGTTCCCCGGCGGCCCCGCCCGCTGTGCCGGAGAAGCGGGGGTCAACGACGCCTGCGCCGCCTCCTTCCGCCGGCTCGACGAGGAGTACGGGTACGTCGAGAACCTCCTGGCGGCCTTCTACCTGGTCCCCGTCGTCATCGGTGCGTTCCTCGGTGCGCCGCTGCTCGCGCGTGAACTGGAGGACGGCACCTGGCAGCTCGCCTGGACGCAGGCCGTGCCGCGGACGCGCTGGCTGGCGGCCAAGCTCGCGGCACTGGCCGGTGTCACCGTCGCGCTCACCGGGACGTTCACCGCGGTGCTCACCTGGTTCCGTCAGCCGTTCGACGCGTGGGAGGGACGGTTCCAGTACGACGCCTTCGACCTGGAGGGACTCGTTCCGGTGGCGTACGCGCTGTTCGCGTTCGGCGTCGCCACCGCCGCGGGGGCGATCCTGCGGCGCAGCCTGCCCGCGTTCGGCGTCGCGTTCGGGGCGTTCCTCGCCGCCCGGATGTCGGTGGCGCTGCTGGCCCGTCCCGCGTACGCCAGGCCGCTCACCGCCATGGAGCCGGTCCCCGCCGGCGGCTCGGCGGACCGGGCGGGGCACCTGCCGAGCTTCGCCGACTGGGTGATCGAACGCGGCTACGCGGACGCCACCGGGCGCAGGCTGAGCGGGGCCGAGTACGACGAGTTGGCGGCCGCCGCCGACCGGGCGGGCAGCAACCTCAACCAGTTCCTGCACGCGCGGGGCGTCCAGCGGTTCGGGGTCTACCACCCGGCCGACCGGTTCTGGACGTTCCAGCTCATCGAGACGGCCCTGTTCCTCGCCGTCGCGGCGGTGCTGATCGGTGTGGTGGTCTGGCGGGTGCGACGCCGTACGATCTAGTGCCCTGGCCGGACCTCACGCTGCCGGGGCCGTCGCAGGGGCGCGCTTGACCTCAAGGTTGGTTGAGCTACGAGGGTCGTTGTCATGCGCGGACTCATCCAAGCGATCCGGGACGTTCTGACGGTGCGCGGAGGTGCGGGATTCACCCGCACCGCACGCGTCGCGGCGGCGGCCGATCCGACCCTGCCCCCGCTGGCTCGTCTCCTTCTGCTCGCCCCGGAGTTGTCCGGGCGGACCACTGGGGAGTCCGGGTGGGCGGGGGAGGGCCGGTGACCGCGTCAGCGCCTGCGGGAGCGCTCGGGTCGGCCCGGCGGCTCGCTGATCCGGACGCCGTGGGAGCGCAGGAGCGTCTCCACCCGGTCCCGCGTCGCCGGGTCCGGCGCCCGCAACTGCCAGACCCGCCCGACCATGACGGCGTTGTTCGGCCCCGGCACGTCCCACGGACCGCCCTCCGGGAACACCGCGAGCGCGAGCCGGGCGAAGCCGGGTCGGGCGATTCCGGCCTCGCGGATCTCCGACCATCGATAGCTGCGGGTGACCTGTCCGCGATGCCGGACCAGCAGCCCGAGGTCGTCGGCGAGCAGCGCGCCGTCACGCTGGTACCAGGCCGCGACGATGGTGGCTGCCGTGAGTCCGCCGTAGGTGAGCACCGAGGCGGTGTGCAGCCAGAGGCCGACCGCGATCGTCGCCGCCAGGATCCCGAGCGGGACGAGCACCGCCGGCCACCACCGCGACGCGAACAACACCACCGGATCCGCCCCCGGCCCCCGCTCCTCCGCCATCCGGTGCTGGTGCCCGCATCGGTCGCGATCGACACCTGGGGCGACCCGGAGCGAAATGACCCGGAGGGCGATATGACTGCTGGTCATATTCATGACTCGGCGGTATACCGACCGAAACGCCACACCCCTCCGGGCTGGCACAATCGCGGGATGACCGAGCGACTGGCGCCGATCCTGCGGGTCCGCGACGCCGATGCCGCCGCGACCTGGTACGCCCGCCTCGGCTTCGCCCGCCTGTGGGAGCACCGGTTCGCGCCCGATCTGCCGCGCTACGTCGGCATCGGCCGGCCCGGCATGGAGATCCACCTGTCCGAGCACGCCGGGGACGCCCGACCCGGGACGCTGCTCTACCTCTACGTGGACGACGTGGACGCGGCGGCGGCGGCCTGCGGCGGCGTCGAGGTGCGGAGCCAGGAGTGGGGGCGGGACTTCGAGGTCGTCGACCCGGACGGCAACCGGATCCGGGTCGGGACCGTGCCGTCCTGAGCGGTCCTACTGGCGGCGGCGGGCTTCGGCCTCGGCGTCGAGCAGGTCGTTCAGCGCCAGCGCCGAATTGATCAGCGACAGGTGGCTGAACGCCTGCGGGTAGTTGCCGATCTGTTCACCGGTGGCGGCGATCTCCTCGGCGTACAGCCCGAGGTGGTTGCTGAAGGTGAACATCTTCTCGAAGGTGAGCCGGGCGTCGTCCAGGCGGCCGGTGCGGGCCAGCGCCTCGACGTACCAGAAGGTGCACATGTTGAACGTGCCCTCGTGGCCGGGGAGGCCGTCGGGGGAGTGCACCGGGTCGTAGCGGTGGACCAGGCTGTCGGAGACCAGGTCCCGCTCGATCGACGCCAGTGTGGACTTCCACAGCGGGTCGCTGGGCGTGATGAAACCGACCGCCGGCATGGCCAGCAGCGCGGCGTCCAGCACGTTCTCGTCGTACGCCTGCACGAAGCTGCCGCGTTCCCGGTGGTAGCCGCGGGCCATGACCTGGTTGTAGATCCGGTTGCGTTGTTCGGTCCAGCAGGACATGTCACCGGGCCGGCCGGTGCGGTTGGCCAGCCGGATCGCCCGGTCCAGCGCCACCCAGGACATGACCCGGCCGAACGTGTAGTTGCGGGGGTGATGGCGGCTCTCCCAGATGCCGGCGTCGCGCTGGTCCCAGTTGTGGCAGAGCCAGTCGATCATCCGGACGGTGCTCTTCCAGACCTGGTGCGACACCCGGATGCCCTGCTCGTCGGCGAGGTGCATGGCGTAGAGCGCCTCGCCGTGGATGTCCAACTGGAGCTGGTCGGCGGCGCCGTTGCCGATGCGCACCGGCCGGGAGCCGCGGTAGCCCTCCAGGTGGTCGAGCACCTCCTCGTGCAGGTCGGAGGAGCCGTCCACCCGATACATGATCTTCAGCGGGTCCTGGTGGTCGCCGGCCTCGCGGATGCGTTCGTCCAGCCAGTCCATGTACCGGCTGACCTCCTCGGTGAAACCGAGGCCGAGAAGCGCGTGCACCGAGAACGAGGTGTCGCGTACCCAGGTGTAGCGGTAGTCCCAGTTGCGGGTGCCGCCGACCAGCTCGGGCAGCGCGGCGGTGGGCGCGGCGATCATCGCGCCGGTCGGCGCGTACGTCATGAGCTTCAGCGTGATGGCCGAGCGCTCGACCATCTCCCGCCACCGGCCGGTGTAGCGGGACCGCTCGACCCACCGCCGCCAGTAGTCCCGGGTCCACTCGAACATGCCCTGGACCTCTTCGGGCGGGATGATGCGCGGCTCGGTGCCGCCGGTCTCCAGCACCACCCCGCCGGTGTCGCCCTCGTTCAACGTGCCGTACGCGACCAGGTCACCGTTGTCCAGCCGGACGTCGCCGGTCTGGGAGATGAGCCGCCGGACCGGGTCCACCGGGTGGAAGGTGAGCGACGCCGTGCGGCCGCGGAAGACGTAGCCGTTGCGGTGGCGTTCCAGCTCGTGCCGCTCCCGCGCGTAGTCGAACCGGGGCCGGCACTCCACCCGGAACCGCATGCTGCCCCGGACCATGTTGACCATGCGGACCAGGCGGTGCGACTCGGTGGCCCGCTCGCCGGTGACAGGCATGAAGTCCATCACCTCGGCGACGCCGTCGGCGCTGATGAACCGGGTGATCAGGATCGGCGTGCCGGGCAGGTAGAGCTGCTTGGTCACGTACCTGACCTCGTGCGGGGCGATCCGGAAGTAGCCGCCCTTCTCCTTGTCCAGCAGCGCCGCGAAGATGCTCGGCGAGTCGAACCGCGGCGCGCAGAACCAGTCGACGGTCCCGTCGCAGGTCACCAACGCGGCGGTCTGCAGGTCCCCGATGAGCCCGTGATCCTCGATCGCCGGATAGCTCTCCACGTCGCCCCCCGGTGTCGACTGCCTCCTGCGCCTTCAACCTAGGGGAAGAATTGTCGGATTAGGCGCGATTCGCGGTCACCCCACCCGGCCGCGTGCCCGGTGCGTCTCGACGGCCCGGCGGGTCTCCTCGGCCACCAGGTCCGCATTGATCATCGCGGCGGTCCAGGCGCCCGCCGCGGCGGCGGACCCGACCTGCGCCGACAGGTCGGTCACGTTGCCGGCGACCCACACCCCGGGCACGTCGGTGCGCCCCGTCGGGTCGGCCGGCACGTGCTCGCCGGCCCCGCTCGGGTGCGGCGTCGGCCGCAGACCCAGCCCGGTCAGGAACCCGGCCCGCGCCACCATCCGGGGCGCGACGGTCAGCACCTCGCGGGCGACCGTGCGGCCGGCGCGCAGGCGTACCCCGGTCAGCCGGTCCCCGGCGACCTCGACGGCCGCGACCTCGCCCTCGACCACCTCCACGCCGCGCGCGGCGAGCTGCTCGGCCTGCTCGTCGGTGAGCGGCGGCGCGGTGTGCCGGAGGTAGACCACGTCGTCGCTCCACTGCCGGAACAGCAACGCCTGGTGCACCGAGAGCGGGCCGCTGCCCAGCACCCCGATCGCCCGGTCGCGCACCTCCCAGCCGTGGCAGTAGGGGCAGTGCACCACGTCCCGGCCCCAGCGCTCGCGCAGGCCCGGCACCTCCGGCAGCTCGTCCACCAGGCCGGTGGTGACCAGCAGGTGGCCGGCGCGCACCCGACGACCGCCGGCCAGGGTCACGTCGAACCCGTCGTCGTCCCGGGTCACCGACTGCACCTCGCCGGTGAGCAGGTGCCCGCCGTAGCCGCGCACCTCGTCCCGGCCGCGCGCCAGCAGCTCGGCCGGCGGCATGCCGTCGCGGGCCAGCAGCGCGTGCACCCCGTCGGCCGGGGCGTTGCGCGGGCTGCCCGCGTCGACCACCAGCACCGACCGGCGGGCCCGGGCGAGCATCAGCGCGCCGCTCAGGCCGGCCGCGCCGCCGCCGACCACCAGTACCTCGTAGCGGTCCATCCGTACCTCGGTCATCTCGACCACCTCCGCGACCAGCCTGCGATCGCCTGCCGCATTCCTGCAAACTCTGTTGCCGATCTGGCAAACTGGCGGGATGGACGACGACCTCGACGGCGCGCTGGACGCGGTCGGCCCGCGGCTGCGCGCGCTGCGCCGCGAGCGGGAGACCACGCTCGCCGACCTCTCCGCCGCCACCGGCATCTCGGTGAGCACACTGTCCCGGCTGGAGTCCGGTGGCCGCCGGCCCACGCTGGAACTGCTGCTCCCGCTCGCCCGGGCGCACGGCGTCACCCTCGACGAGCTGGTCGACGCGCCGCCCACCGGCGACCCGCGCATCCACCTGCGCCCGGTCACCGCGCACGGGATGACCATGCTGCCGCTCACCCGCCGCCCCGGCGGCATCCAGGCGTACAAGCTGATCATCCCGGCCGGCGGCCGGGCCGTGCCCGAACCGAAGACCCACGAGGGGTACGAGTGGGTCTACGTCCTCAACGGGCGACTGCGCCTGGTGCTCGGCGAGCACGACCTGGTGCTCGAACCGGGCGAGGCGGCCGAGTTCGACACCCGGGTGCCGCACTGGTTCGGTCGCGCCGACGCCGAGGGCGTGGAGTTCCTCAGCCTCTTCGGCAGCCAGGGCGAGCGCGCCCACCTGCGCGCCCGCCCCCGTGCCCGGGAGTGATCCTGCCCACGCCGCGCGCTCAGCGGCAGGTCGGCCGAGGTTACCCGGCGGTTAGGGTGGCGGCGCGAAGTCGCTCCCGCGAACCGGGACGCGGCTTCGTAGTGCTTCACGGCGTCCGTGGAGCCCAGCCGTCCCGACGTTCTCCGGGCCAACCGCTCCGGGGCGGCTGCACCCCCACCGCCCGTCCGGCTCGACCGGCGGGCCAACCCGGAACGGAGTAAGCCACGCCATGAGCGTGACTACGCAGGATCCTGCTGCCCCGGTGGAGCCGACCGAACCCGCCCCGCGGGGTCGCCTCGACCGTTACTTCGAGATCACCCACCGCGGCTCGACCGTGCGGCGTGAGGTGCTCGCCGGGCTCACGACGTTCGCCACGATGGCGTACATCGTGGTGCTCAACCCGCTGATCATCGGCACCGCGCCGGACGCGAACGGCGACCTGCTCGGCATCGCTCCGGTCGCCGGCGTCACCGCCCTGGTGGCCGCCGTCATGACGATCATGATGGGCGTCGTCGGCCGGGTGCCCTTCGCCGTCGCCACCGGCCTGGGCCTGAACGCGTTCGTGGCGTACGCGGTGGCGTCGCAGATGTCCTGGGCCGAGGCCATGGGCCTGGTGGTCGTCGAGGGCCTGATCATCACCGTGCTGGTGCTGACCGGGTTCCGCAAGGCCGTCTTCCGGGCCATCCCGGCCGAGCTGAAGGCCGCCATCGCCGCCGGTATCGGCCTGTTCATCGCGATGATCGGGTTCGTCGACGGTGGCCTGGTCCGGCGCGTGCCGGACGCGGCCGGCACCACGGTCCCGGTGCAGCTCGGCGGCGACGGCACGCTGCGCGGCTGGACCACCGTGGTCTTCGTGGTCGGCCTGCTGGTCACCGGCATCCTGGTGGCCCGCAAGGTCAAGGCCGGCGTGCTTGTCGGCATCGTGGTGACCACGGTGGTCGCGGTGATCGTGAACGCGCTCGCCAAGCCGGGCCCGGCGTTCGTCGACGGCAAGCCCAACCCGGAGGGCTGGCGGCTCAACGTGCCGACCCTGCCGGACCCGCTGATCCAGAAGCCCGACCTGCACCTGCTCGGCAACGTCTCGTTCGGCGCGTTCGCCAACGTCGGCCTGATGACCGCGCTGCTGCTGGTCTTCACGCTGGTGCTGGCCGACTTCTTCGACGTCATGGGCACCACCGTCGGGCTCGCCAAGCAGGCGAACCTGGCCACCGAGGACGGCACCGACATGCCCCGCCTGGGCAAGGTGCTCTTCGTCGACGGGGTCGCCGCGGTCGCCGGCGGCGCCGGCAGCGCGTCCTCGGCCACCACGTACGTGGAGTCGTCCTCCGGCATCGCCGACGGCGGCCGCACCGGCCTGACCAGCGTGGTCACCGGCGTGCTCTTCCTCGGCGCGCTGCTGCTCACCCCGCTGGTGTCGCTGGTGCCCAGCGAGGCGGCCGGCCCGGCGCTGGTGGTGGTCGGCGCGCTGATGATCCGCCAGGTGAAGGACATCGACTTCACCGACCTCGGGGTCGCCGTGCCGGCGTTCCTGACCATGACGCTGATGCCGTTCACCTACTCGATCACCAACGGCATCGGCGCCGGCTTCGTGAGCTGGGTGGCGATCCGGGTGGCGCAGGGCAAGGGCCGCCAGATCCACCCGCTGCTCTGGGCGGTCGCCGTGGCGTTCGTGGTCTACTTCGGCATCAACCTGGTCAAGGCCGTCACCGGCGTCAGCTGACCGCGCCGGGCGGGTGCGTTTCCGGTCGGCCCGGCCACCGGAAACGCACCCGTGGCGCGGCCCCCGGCGGCAGGATCAGCCGGTGGGCTATGCGGACGTGTGCGGGCGGCGGGTCTGGTACGACGTGCACGGCGCCGGCCGACCGCTGGTGCTCCTGCATGGCGGCTACGGCTCGACGGAGACGTTCGCGCCGGTCCGCCCCGCGCTTGCCGCCCGCCGGCGGCTGATCGCGGTCGACCTCCAGGGGCACGGCCGGACCCCGGACGTGGACCGGCCGCTGCGCCACGAGGCGATGGCCGACGACCTGGCCGCCCTGCTGCGCCGGCTCGACCTGCCCGCCGTCGACCTGCTCGGCTACTCGCTCGGCGGCGGGGTGGCCCTGCGTACCGCGATCCAGCACCCCACCCTGGTCCGCCGCCTGGCCGTGGTCTCCGCGCCGTGCCGGCGACGCGGCTGGTACCCGGAGGCGCTGGCCGTGATGTCCGCCCACGACGAGCGGGCCGCCGAGCGGATGCGCGGCACCCCGGCGTACGAGCGGTACGCGCGGGTCGCGCCCCGGCCGCAGGACTGGCCCACGCTCTGGGCCAAGAGCGGCGACCTGATGCGCCGCGAGTACGACTGGTCGGCCGAGGTGGCCGCGCTGGCGATGCCGGTGCTGCTGGTCTTCGCCGACGCCGACGCGATCCCGACGAGCCACGTGGCCGAGTTCTACGGCCTGCTCGGCGGCGGCCACCGCGACCCGGGCGGCGACGGCGGCGACCGGCCCGCGTCCCGGCTGGCCGTGCTGCCCGGGCTCACCCACCGGGACGTGGTCGCGTCGCCCGCGCTGCCGGCGGCGGTGCTGCCCTTCCTCACCCACACCGCCCGCGCCCCGGGGTGAGCGGCGTGGGCAGGTAGGGCCGGGTCAGGCGGCGAGCGCGTCGGCGTTCTCCGCCGGGGCGGCGTCCGCCGGCACGCGCGGGCGCAGCAGGGCGTACGCGAGGACGGCGGCGACCACGACGAGCCCGGCGCCGACCGCGAACGCGAGGTGGAAGCCGCTGGTCAGCGCGATGGCCCGGTCGTCGCCGAGCGCGATCCGGTCGGCGGTGCGGGCGGCGGCCAGGGTGGACAGCACCGCCACGCCGAGCGCCATGCCGAGCTGCTGGGTGGTGTTGAACAGCCCGGAGGCCAGGCCGGCGTCCTCGGCGCGGGCGGCCGACATGCCCAGCGCGGTCAGCGCCGGCAGCACCAGCCCGAACCCGGCGGCGAGCAGCATCACCGGCAGCACGTCGACGAGGTAGCTCCCGTCCGCCGGCACCCGGGCCAGCAGGGCGAACATGGCGACGAGCAGGACCAGCCCGGCCAGCAGCACGGCCCGCTCACCGAAGCGTCCGTTGAGCCTGGCGGACACGCCGAGCGACACCGCGCCGATGGTCACCGCCGCCGGCAGCAGGGCCAGCCCGGTGCGGGTGGCGTCGTAGCCGAGCACCTGCTGGAGGTGGAGCGTGACCAGGACCTGGAACGCGAAGGTCGCGGCGACGGTGAGGACCTGGACCAGGTTCGCCACCGCGACGCCGCGCGAGCGGAGGATCCGCAGCGGCATCAGCGGCCGGCGCGCGGTCGCCTGCCGGAGCACGAAGCCGGCGAGCAGGGCGACGGCGAGCGCGGCCAGCCCGAGGGTACGGGCCGACGTCGCCCCGTACCGTTCGATCGTGACCACCGCGTAGATGCCCGTCACCAGGCCGGCGGTGACCAGTAGCGCGCCGGCCACGTCGGCGCCGGCGGCGAGCCCGAGCCCCCGGTCGGCCGGCAGCGTGCGGGTGGCGAGCGCGATCGTGGCCAGCCCGATCGGCAGGTTGATCAGGAAGATCCAGTGCCAGCCGAGCGCGTCGGTGATCAGGCCGCCGGCGACCTGGCCGATGGCCGCCCCGGCGGCGCCGGTGAAGCTGAACAGGGCGATCGCCCGGGCCCGTTCGGCGGTGCCGGGGAAGAGCGTGACCAGGATGCCGAGGCTCACCGCGGTCGCCGCGGCACTGCCGACGCCCTGGAGGAACCGGGCGGCGACCAGGACGGCGGGGGAGTCGGCCACGCCGGCCAGCACCGAGGCGGCGGTGAACAACGCGGTGCCGGCCAGGAACGTCGCGCGGCGGCCGAGCAGGTCGCCGAGGCGGCCGGCGAGCAGGAGCAGGCTGCCGAACGCGATCAGGTAGGCGTTGACCACCCAGCTCAGGTTCGACGGGGTGAAGCCCAGATCGTGCTGGATGGCGGGCATCGCGATGGTGACGATGCTGCCGTCGAGGATGGTCATCAGGGCGCCGGAGGCGAGCACGCCGAGGGCGAGGCCGCGAGACATGGGAGTCCTCCTGTCGGAAGGGTCGACAGGAGGACCGTAACGGATAGTTCCGTTACAGACAATCTTTTTGAGAACTACTGTCGGGCGCGGCGCACCGGTCGGGGATTCTGCACCGGGGTGGCCAGGTGGTCGGCGGCCAGCCGCTCCAGGGCCCGGACGAGGACCTCCCGCTCGTCGTCCGGCAGGCTGGCCAGCGCCTCCGCGTGCACCCGGTCGACGATCTCCTGGCTGCGCGCGGCCACCCGGGCGCCCTCCTCGGTCACCGCGATGATCCGCGCCCGCCGGTCCGCGCTCGACGGGCGGCGGACGGCCAGGCCGGCCTGCTCCAGCGCGTCCACGGTCACCACCATGGTGGTCTTGTCCATGTCGCCGATCTCGGCGAGCTGGATCTGGGTGCGCTCCTCCGGCAGCGCGTGCACCAGCACGCAGTGCATCCGGGCGGTCAACCCGATCTCGGCCAGGGCCGCGGCCATCCGGGTGCGCAGCACGTGGCTCGTGTGGTCGAGCAGGAACGACAGGTCCGGGGTGGTGCGCGTCGGGCCCATGGCGGTCATGGCACAAGCGTACCGACGGATCCGTGCCGGATCATCCGGCACGGATCGGCCCCGTCTCATCGGGCGTAGCGCAGCACCACCACGCCGCTGTCGAACGGGCGCGTGTCGGTGAGCGTGAACCGGCTCGGTGAGAAGCCCCGGTCCACCAGCGGGATGCCGCTGCCGGCCACCACCGGGTTGAGCTTGACCACCAGCTCGTCGACCTCGTCGAGGAGCTGGCCGGCGAGCTGGCCGCCGCCGCAGAGCCAGATGTCGGCTCCCGGCTGTTCCTTCAGCTCGCGGACGAACGGCACCGGATCGCCGGCGACGACCCGCACGTCCGGGTGGTCGGCCGGGGCGAGGGAGCGGCTGAAGACGTACTGCGTCAGGTGGTCGTAGGGGCTGGGGAAGCCGAGCTTCAGGCCCGGCTCGTAGGTCGCCCGGCCCATCAGCACGGTGTCGAAGCGGCCGGCGGGCGGCGACTCGACGCCGAGCTGGGCGTGGGCGAACGTGGGCAGCGTCTGGGGCCACTCGGTGGCCAGGTAGGGCGCGACGTCGGGCTCCAGCGGGAAGAAGTCGAAGGACCCGTCGGGGGCGGCGATGAAACCGTCGAGGGTGCTGGCGACGAAGTACACGAGCTTGCGCAAACCTGCTCCGATGTCCGGTGGTCCACGACGGCTGTCGTGGTTCTGCGACGAATGTACAACACCTGTCGTGGTTGTTGTTAGGGTGTTCGCGTGGCCAGGAACCCGCAACGCCGTACGCTGCTCGCCGACGCCGGCCTGACGGTCCTCGCCGCCGCCGGCGCGCGCGGACTGACCCACCGGGCGGTCGACGCCGAGGCGGGCGTGCCGACCGGCACGACCTCCAACTACTTCCCGTCCCGGGCGGCGCTGCTCGCCGGCCTGGCCGAACGGATCTTCGACCGGATCGCGCCCGACCCGGCGGTACTGGCCGACCTGGGGCGCCGGGAGCCGTCGCTCGCGCTGACGACCGACTACCTGCGCGACATCGTCGCGCGCACCACGCGCGAGCCCGACCTCACCCGGGCGCTGATCGAGCTGCGGCTGGAGGCGGCCCGCCGTCCCGAGCTGCGGGCCGCGCTCGGCGACGTGCTCCGCCGGGGGTACGCCGACGACGTCGCCTTCCACGTCGCCGCCGGCCTGCCCGGCGGGGCGTTCGAGGTCGCGCTGCTGCACTACGCGGTCGACGGGCTCCTGCTCGACCTGCTCACCACCTCGATCGACGCCGGATTCGACCCCGACCAGGTGGTCTGCGCCCTCGTCTCCCGTCTGGTGGGCGCCGCCCCCGACTGAGCGCCCTCGCCGAGCCGGCGCCGACCCGGCACGTTATCCCGGCCCGGACAGCGGGAACGCGGGCCGGGACGTCCCTGGGAAGGAGCAACGGATGCGGGATCGCACCGGACTGACCATCGGCGTGCTCGGTTCGTACGGCGGTCGCAACCTCGGCGACGAGGCGATCCTCACGGGTCTCCTGGCCGACCTGCGCCAGCACGAGCCGAACGCGCGGATCATCGTCTTCTCCCGCAACCCGGCGCACACCGCGCTGGCGCACCCCGACGTCGAGGCGGTGCCGTGGGAGGGCGTCAGCCGGGTCGACTCCTCCCAGGTGCTCAACCAGCTCGACCTGCTCATCCTGGGCGGTGGCGGCATCCTCTACGACAAGGAGGCCCGGCGCTACCTGCGGGTGGTCCGGGTCGCCCAGGAGCGGGGGCTGCCGCTGCTCACCTACGCGGTAGGCGTCGGCCCGCTCACCGACGGAGTGGACACCGGCATGGTGCGCGAGACCCTGGCGCAGGCGGTCGAGGTGACCGTCCGCGACCAGGAGTCGCGGATGGTGCTGGAGGAGGCCGGCCTGGTCAACCCGATCACCGTGACCGCCGATCCGGCCTTCCTGCTGGAACCGGAGGAGTTCCCGGCGCAGTGGCTGCGTGAGGAGGGCGTGCCGGCCGGTGCCCGGCTCGTCGGCCTGAGCGTGCGCGAGCCGGGCCGCGCCGCGGAGCGGCTCGACGTCGACGGCTACCACCGGCTGCTCGCCCAGATCGGCGACTTCCTGGTGCACCGGATCGACGCGTACGTGCTCTTCGTGCCGATGGAGCGCGACGACATCCGGCACTCGCACGGGGTGCTGTCGCACATGATCGCCGCCGACCGGGGCCGGATCCTGCACGGCGACTACCGGCCGGCGCAGATCCTCGGCCTGATGCGCCACTTCGACCTGGCGGTCGGCATGCGCCTGCACTTCCTGATCTTCGCGGCGATGATGGGCACGCCGTTCCTGCCGCTGCCGTACGCCGGCAAGGTCTTCGACCTGGCCCAGAGGCTCGGGGTGCCGGCGCTGCGCGGCGTGGAGCGGGAGGTGGAGGGCCCGCTGCTGGCCGAGGTGGACCGGCTGTGGGACGAACGGTCGGCCCGGGCCGACGAGACCGCCCGGCGGGTGGCCGAGGTGTGCGACCAGGCGCGGGGGACCTCGCAGGTGACCCGCAGCGTGCTGGACAGCATCCGGGCCCGGACGCTGACTCCGGCCGCGTGAGCGCGAGGAGTCAGACCGCCGGGCCGCGCCAGGTGTAGACCCACTCGTGGTCCGGCCGGTCACCCGACTCCAGCTCGTAGATCTGCGCCTCCGCCAACCCGCCCGGCCCGAGGTGGTGGTGGGTCAGCGGTGGGCGGCCGTTGCTGTCCAGCTCGACCGTGACGGTCTCGCCGTCGGCCGTGCCGCCCACCAGAGGGATGTGCACCGTGGAAGCCATGCGCCCATCCTGCCCCGGCCGGCCGGGACGCGCAGCGGATCACGGGGCAGCGGGCGGCCCACGGTGGCGACTAGGGTCCGGGGATGGCGCACCCGACAATCGACCCGACACTCGGTCCGGTCCTCGCCCGCACGGGCGACGAACGGGCGATCCTCGACGCGTTCCTCGACTTCCACCGCGCCACCGTGCTGCGCAAGGCCCGTGGCCTCCCCGACGCCGACGCCCGCCGGCGCCTGGTGCCCTCGCTGACCACCCTGGCCGGGCTGCTCAAGCACCTGACCCTGGTCGAGGGCAACTGGCTCGGCCGGCTGTTCGCCCCGGAACCGGGCGACGTCTACCTGACCTCCCAGGAGGAGGCCGACGCCAGCTTCACGCTCGGCCCGGCCGACACGGTGGAGGCGCTCACCGCGGCCTACGAGGCGGCCTGCGACAGGTCCCGGGCCATCGCCGCCCGGTTCGACCTCGACCACGTGGTGCCGCACCCGCAGCTCGGTGAGGTGTCGCTGCGCTGGGTGCTGGTCCATCTGATCGAGGAGACCGCCCGGCACGCCGGTCACGCCGACATCCTGCGGGAGCTGACCGACGGCGAGACCGGCGCGATCTGAGGCTCAGCGCGCCGGGAGCAGCCCGTCCGGATACTCCATCCCGTCGTGCGTGCACGCCGCGGCGGCCACCCGGGCGGCGTACCGGGCCGCGTCGAGCGGGGCGGCGCCGCGCAGCCGGGCGGCGATCAGCCC
>NZ_CADEAU010000048.1 GCF_902825405.1 Micromonospora maritima
GCCCCGGCCGCCGCGGCCGGCGCCCGGCCGCTCGCGCTGCACCCGGCGATGACGTTCACCGGTACGCCGGACGACCTGTCCCGCCTCGCCGGCAGCTCCTACGGCGTGACCGCGCCGGCCGAGCTGCGCCCGTTCGCGGCCCGGCTGGTGGCCGACCTGGGCGGCGTGCCGGAGTGGGTGGGGGAGGCCGACCGGCCGCTCTACCACGCGGCCTTGGCGCACGGCGCGAACCACCTGGTCACCCTGGTCAACGAGGCGGCCGACCGGCTGCGCGACGCCGGGGTGGACCGGCCGGAGAAGGTGCTCGCCCCGCTGCTGCGGGCGGCCCTGGAGAACGCCCTGCGGCTCGGCGACGACGCGCTCACCGGCCCGGTGTCCCGGGGCGACGCGGGCACCGTACGCCGGCATCTGGACCGGTTGGCGCGGACCGCGCCGGAATCCGTACCGGCCTACCTGGCGTTGGCCCGACGGACGGCGGACCGCGCCGTCGCGGCGGGCCGGCTGCGCCCGGCGGACGCCGCGTCGCTCCGGGACGTGCTGGACGGGATGGAGGTCGTGGCGTGAGCGCGAGGAGTGAGCCGGGGTTGCGAGCCCCGCAGTCGCGAACGATGGGCGGTCTGGTGAGCGCGAGGAGTGAGCCGGGGTTGCGAGCCCCGCAGGCGCGAACGATGGGCGGTCTGGTGAGCGCGAGGAGTGAGCCGGGGTTGCGAGCCCCGCAGGCGCGAACGGGGAGGCACTGATGGTCGAGGTGCTGCACACGCGCAAGGAGTTGGCGGTGGCCCGGGAAGGGCTGACCGGGACGGTCGGTGTCGTGATGACCATGGGCGCGCTGCACGCCGGGCACGAGACGCTGCTGCGGGCCGCCCGCGAGCGGGCCGACCACGTGCTGGTGACGATCTTCGTGAACCCGTTGCAGTTCGGGCCGAACGAGGACTTCGACCGCTACCCGCGCACGCTCGACTCCGACCTGGAGATCTGCCGGCGGGCCGGGGTGGACCTGGTCTTCGCGCCGTCGGTGGCCGAGATGTACCCGGAGGGCCAGCCGACGGTGCGCCTGGACCCGGGCCCGCTCGGCGAGGACCTGGAGGGCCTGAGCCGGCCCGGCTTCTTCCACGGCGTGCTCACCGTGGTCCTGAAGCTGCTCCAGCTCACCCGCCCGGACCTGGCCTTCTTCGGCGAGAAGGACTACCAGCAGCTGACCCTGGTCCGCCGGATGGTCGGCGACCTGGACGTGCCGACCGAGATCGTCGGCGTGCCCACCGTCCGCGAACCGGACGGCCTGGCCCTGTCCAGCCGCAACCGCTACCTGTCCGCCGAGGAGCGGCGCGCCGCGCTGAGCCTGTCCGCGGCGCTGCGCGCGGGTGTCGCGGCGGCCGAGCGGGGCGACGACGCCGGGGCGGTGCTGGCCGCCGCGCACCGGGCCTTCGACCCGGGTACGCCGGACGCCCGCCTCGACTACCTGGTGCTCACCGACGCCGAACTGGAGCCCGGCCCGGTCGCCGGCCCGGCCCGGCTGCTGATCGCCGCCTGGGTCGGCGCCACCCGACTGATCGACAACACGGCGCTCCACCTCGCGCCGCGTCCCTGACCCCAGCACGAATGCGGAAAGGCACCTCGATGCTCCGGACCATGCTCAAGTCGAAGATCCACCGGGCCACGGTGACCCAGGCCGACCTGCACTACGTCGGTTCGGTGACGGTGGACGAGGACCTGCTCGACGCGGCGGACCTGATCCCCGGCGAGCAGGTCGCGATCGTGGACATCACCAACGGGGCCCGCCTGGAGACGTACGTGATTCCGGGTCGCCGGGGCAGTGGCGTGATCGGCATCAACGGTGCCGCCGCGCACCTGGTGCACCCCGGTGACCTGGTCATCCTCATCTCGTACGGCCAGATGGACGACGCCGAGGCGCGCGCCTGGCAGCCCCGCGTGGTACACGTCGACGCGGACAACAGGGTCGTCGACCTGAACGCCGACCCCACCACCGCCGCCCCCGGCACCGCCGGCGCCCCCGTCCCCAACCCCCTGGCCGCCCCCCTGCCCTAACCCGCCCCCGCGCCGTCGATCTTGCACTTTCGCCCCCTTGTTTGTCCTGCTCGCCCCTTTTGTCGGGGCGGTAAGTGCAAGATCAGTGGGGTGGGAGGTGAGGCCCGGCGCGGTCTGTTACCGGAAGGTCATTTTCGGCTACCCTGAGCGGACCGTCGGAATCGACGGTCGTCGGGCTGGGGGAGGCGCGATGGGCCGTACGCTGCGCAGCCTCGTCGCCGCCGTGGTCGCCACCGTGGTGCTCGTGGGGTGTGCCTCCGCGGGCGGGCTGGACGGGGACCTCACCGACGACTGGGCGCCGATGGGTCGGCCCGGTCCGTTCACCCCGGCGGCCGGGGTCTGCCAGGTCGGCGACTTCACCCCGACGGTGGGCCTGGCCGGTTACGCCCCGGTCGGCTGCGACGTGCCGCACCGGGTGGAGACCGTGCACGTCGGGGCGTTCACCGCCGTCCGGGCCACGCCGCCGCCGCTCGACTCGCCCGAACTGCGTACCGCCTTCGCCGAGTGCGACACCCGGGCCGGCGGTTACCTGGGCGACGACTGGCGGGCCGGGCGGCTCCGGCTGGCCGTGGCGGTGCCCACCGGCCCCGGTTGGACGGCCGGCTCCCGCTGGTTCCGGTGCGACCTGACCGAGCTGGACACGGTCGAGGCCGGGGCCACCGTGGTGACCCGCACCGGCAGCCTCCGGGACGCGCTCAAGCCGCCGTCCCCGCTGCGCCTGGGCTGCCAGCGCACCGGCCAGGACCGGCGACGGGTGCAGACGCTCACCCCGGTCGAGTGCGCGGTGGCGCACGACGCCGAGTTCGTCGGCGTCTGGGTCGCGCCCGCCCGTCCGTACCCGAGCCGGCCGGCGGACTGGGCGCCGCTCTACGACGGTTGCTACGGCGCGGTCGCCCGGTGGACCGGGGTGCCCGCCGACCCGGTCCTGCGCTACCGCAGCGGCGTGGTGGTGCGCCCGCCCGGTGCCGCCCGCTGGGCGGTCGGTGACCGGGGCGTCCGGTGCTACCTGTGGCTCAGCGACCGCAAGGTGACCGCCTCGCTGAAGGGCGCCGGCCCGGCCGGGCTGCCGCTCCGGACGCGGTAGCCGAAACCACTCGTCCCGCCCCCGCCACCCGGGACGAGGACCCTTCGGGTTGACTGTGCCCATGGACCTATCCACCGTCGACCTGCCGGCGCTGCCCCGGCTGCTCGCCGCGCCCGCGCCCGGTTGGGTGGAGACGACCGACGTGATCGTGGTCGGCTCCGGCGTCGCCGGACTGACCGCCGCGCTGCACCTGCGCGAGGCCGGCCTGCACGTCACGGTCGTCACGAAGGTAGACATCGACGAGGGCTCCACCCGCTGGGCGCAGGGCGGCATCGCCGCCGTGCTGGACCCGGCGGACAGCCCGACCGCGCACGCGTACGACACCGAGGTGGCCGGCGTCGGCCTCTGCGACCCGGCGGCGGTGCGGGCGCTGGTGGAGGAGGGCCCGACGCGGCTCCGCGAGCTGATGCGGATCGGCGCCGAGTTCGACCGCAACCCGGACGGTTCGCTGATGCTCACCCGGGAGGGCGGCCACCGGGCCGACCGGATCGTGCACGCGGGCGGTGACGCCACCGGCGCGGAGGTCCAGCGGGCCCTGCACGCGGCGGTGCACCGCGACCCGTGGATCCGGCTGGTCGAGCACGCTCTCGTGCTGGACCTGCTGCGCGCTCCCGGCGACGGCCCGGACGGCCTCGGCCCGGCCTGCGGCATCACCCTGCACGTGCTCGGCGAGGGCAGTGAGGACGGCGTCGGGGCGATCCTGGCCCGGGCGGTGGTGCTGGCCACCGGCGGCATGGGCCAGGTCTTCGCGGCCACCACCAACCCGGCGGTCTCCACCGGCGACGGCGTGGCGCTCGCCCTGCGGGCCGGCGCGGCGGTCACCGACGTGGAGTTCGTCCAGTTCCACCCGACCGCGCTGATCGTGCCGGCCGGCGGGCCGGGCGCCGGCCTGGCCCAGCAGCCGCTGGTCTCCGAGGCGCTGCGGGGCGAGGGCGCCCACCTGGTCGACGGTGACGGCAAGCGGTTCATGGTCGGCCAGCACGAGTTGGCCGAACTGGCCCCCCGGGACGTGGTGGCCAAGGGCATCCACCGGGTGCTGCTCGCCACCGGCGCGGACCACGTCTACCTGGACGCCCGGCACCTCGGCGGCGACTTCCTGGCCCGGCGGTTCCCGACCATCGTGGCGTCCTGCCTGGCCATCGGCGTGGACCCGGCGACCGACCTGATCCCGGTGGCCCCGGCCGCCCACTACGCGTCCGGCGGCGTCCGGACCGACCTGCGCGGTCGCACCTCGATCCCCGGCCTGTACGCCTGCGGCGAGGTGGCCTGCACCGGGGTGCACGGCGCCAATCGGCTGGCCAGCAACTCGCTGCTGGAGGGGCTGGTCTTCTCCCGCCGGATCGCCGAGGACATCGCCGCCGGCCTGCCCGAGCAGGCCCGCCCGGCGGAGACCGGCGCCTGGGTCGGCGGGCAGGGCTGGCTGGTGCCGGCGGCGGGCACGGCGGACCTGCAACGGGCGATGACCCGGGGCGCGGGCGTGCTCCGCTCGGCGGACACGCTCGCCGACACCGCCGACACGCTCACCGGGCTGGGGGCGGGTCGGGGGGTGCCGCGTACCGCCGACTGGGAGGCGACGAACCTGATCACCGTGGCGTCGACGCTCGTCGCCGCCGCGTACGCCCGGCGGGAGACCCGGGGCTGCCACTGGCGGGAGGACTTCCCGTCGGCCGACGGCAGGTGGCTGGGCCACCTGGTGGCCGAGGTGGGCCCGGACGGCCGGGTGGCCGAACGCTGGGAGGAGAGGCAGTCATGACGGAGGCGACGGAGCGGGCGCTGCGGGACGGCGGCCTGGACCCGGAGCGGGTCCGGTGGATCGTCGTCGACACCCTGGCCGAGGACCTGGGCCCGGACTTCCTCGACGTCACGAGCGTCGCCACCATTCCGGCCGAGCAGCAGGACACGGCCGACCTGGTGGCGCGCGCGGACGGCGTGGTGGCCGGGCTGCCGGTGGCGGCCGCGGTGTTCGAGCTGGTGGGCGAGGTGACCGGCGCCGGCCGTACGGTCGAGGTGTCACTCGTCGCCCACGACGGGCAGCGGGTGGCGCGCGGCGACGTGCTGGCCACCGTGACCGGGCCGACCCGGCTGCTGCTCACCGCCGAGCGGACGGCGCTCAACCTGCTGTCGCGGATGTCCGGGGTGGCGACCCACACCCGGGCCTGGGCCGACGCGCTCGCCGGCACGAAGGCCATGGTGCTCGACACCCGCAAGACCACGCCGGGGCTGCGCGCGCTGGAGAAGTACGCGGTCCGGGCCGGCGGCGGCACGAACAAGCGGATGGGCCTGTACGACGTCGCCATGATCAAGGACAACCACAAGGTGGCCGCGGGCGGGATCGGGGCGGCGTTCCGCCGGGTCCGGGAGGCGTTCCCGGAGGTCCCGGTGCAGGTGGAGGTGGACACCCTGGCCGAGGCGGTGGAGGCGGTCGAGGCGGGGGCCGGGTTCCTCCTGCTGGACAACATGACCCCGGCGCAGCTGCGCGAGGTGGTGGCCGCGGTCGGCGACCGGGCGGAGCTGGAGGCGACCGGCGGGTTGACCCTGCCGGTGGCGGCCGAGTACGGCGCGACCGGCGTCGACTACCTCTCGGTCGGCGCGCTCACCCACTCCTCGCCGATCCTCGACATCGCCCTCGACCTGCGCGAGGAATGACCGTCTAGGCTGCCGCTGTGCTGCTCTGCATCGACATCGGAAACACCAACACCGTGCTGGCGACCTTCGACGGCGACAAGCTGGTGCACTCCTGGCGGATCAAGACCGACGCCCGTTCCACCGCGGACGAGCTGGGCCTGATGTTCCGTGGGCTGCTGGCCGGTGACGCCGTGGAGATCACCGGGGTGGCCGCCTGCTCGACCGTGCCGGCGGCGCTGCGCTCGCTGCGCACCATGCTGGGGCGCTACTACGCCGACCTGCCCAGCGTCATCGTCGAGCCCGGCGTCCGCACCGGCGTGCAGCTCGCCATCGACAACCCGAAGGAGGTGGGCGCGGACCGGGTGGTGAACACGTTGGCCGCGTACACGCTCTACGGCGGGCCGTCGATCGTGGTGGACTTCGGCACCACCACCAACTTCGACGTGATCAGCGACCGGGGCGAGTTCCTGGGCGGAGCGTTCGCGCCCGGCATCGAGATCTCGTTCGACGCGCTTGCGGCCCGGGCCGCCCAGCTGCGCAAGGTGGAGGCCACCCGGCCGCGCTCGGTGATCGGCAAGAACACCGTCGAGTGCCTCCAGGCCGGCCTCTACTTCGGGTTCGCCGGCCAGGTCGACCGGATCGTCGAGCGGATGTCCGAGGAGCTGGGCGACGTCCGGGCGGTGATCGCCACCGGCGGCCTGGCCTCGCTGGTGCTCGGCGAGTGCCGCACCATCACCCACCACGAACCGATGATCACCCTGATCGGCCTCCGGATGGTCTACGAGCGCAACACCTGAGGTGCAAGGAAGGGCCCCCTGTTAACGCCTCCGGTAGAGGAAGGGCCCCCTGTTAACGCCGGCGCGCCCGGAGCACGAGCGTCCGGTACGGCAGCTCGACGGTGTCCCGGCCGACCAGGTCGGGGTGGTCGGCGAACAGCTCGGCCAGCCCGTCGTCGATCCGCGCCCGCTCGGCCGGCGTGGCGGTCAGCCAGTACGAGCGGGTGTGCAGCATGTTCACCACCTGGTCCGGCGTGAGCGTGGTGGCGTGTGCGAACTCGCCCACCTCGGCGGGGGTGAAGGCGGGGCCGAAGTCGCCGTACCGGTTGGTCACGTCGTCGGCGGTGTCGCCGAGGTGGGCGATCCGGGTCAGCTCGGCGACCCAGGCGACCCGCTCGTCCCGGAGGTTCCACACCGGTGCGAACGTGCCGCCCGGGCGCAGCACGCGGGCGACCTCGGCGTGTGCCCGGTCCCGGTCGAACCAGTGGTAGGCCTGCCCGACCAGCACGGCGTCCGCCGACCCCGCCGGCAGTGGCACCGCCTCCGCGCTGCCGGCCAGCGCCGTCGTGTCCGGCGTGGCGGCGGCCAGTTGGGCCCGCATCCCCGGATCCGGCTCCACGGGTACGACGTGCTGCCCGAGCGCCAGCAGACCCCGGGTGAGGATGCCGGTGCCCGCACCGAGGTCCACCACCCGGGCCGGGGTGTCCAGTCCGTCCAGCGCCCAGCGCAGGGCCGCCTCCGGATAGCGGGGCCGGAACCGGTCGTACGCGGCGGCGGCGCCGCCGAACGAGAGCGCCGCAGTGGGGTCGGTCATGGCGGGCAGGTTATCCCGTAACGGTCCGCAATTCGCTTGAGTACGCTCATGGGCTGACCCCGCCATTGGTTCCCGAGGCCTGAGGAAGCGTGCCGTGACCGAGCAGAACGCCCTGCCCACCGACCCCGCCGACGACCTTCCCGAGCAGATGAAGGTCCGCCGGGAGAAGCGGGACCGGATGCTCGCCGAGGGGGTCGAGCCGTACCCGGTCGGCTTCCCGCGGACCACCACGCTCGCGCGGCTCCGCGAGCGCTACGCCGAGCTGCCCACCGACACCGCCACCGGCGACCGGGTCTCGGTCACCGGTCGGGTGATCTTCATTCGCAACACCGGCAAGCTCTGCTTCGCCACCCTGCGCGACGGCGACGGCACCGAGCTCCAGGCGATGCTGTCGCTGGACCGGGTCGGCGCGGAGCGGCTGGCCGACTGGAAGCGCCTGGTCGACCTGGGTGACCACGTCGGTGTGACCGGCGAGGTGATCACCAGCCGGCGCGGCGAGCTGTCGGTGCTGGCCGACGAGTGGGCGGTCACCGCGAAGGCGCTGCGCCCGCTGCCGGTGGCGCACAAGCCACTCAGCGAGGAGGCCCGGGTCCGCCAGCGGTACGTGGACCTGGTGGTGCGCCCGCAGGCCCGGCAGATGGTCCGCACCCGGGCCGCCGCGGTCCGCAGCCTGCGGGACACCCTGCACGGGCAGGACTTCATCGAGGTCGAGACGCCGATGCTGCAGTTGCTGCACGGTGGTGCGGCGGCCCGCCCATTCGTGACCCACAGCAATGCGCTCGACACCGATCTGTATCTGCGAATCGCCCCGGAACTGTTTCTCAAGCGTGCGGTGGTCGGTGGCGTCGACCGTGTCTTCGAGATCAACCGCAACTTCCGTAATGAGGGCATCGACTCCTCGCACTCGCCCGAGTTCGCGATGCTGGAGACCTACCAGGCCTACGGCGACTACGACACGATGGCGGAGCTGACGAGAAATCTCGTGCAGCAGGCCGCCGTCGCGGTCGCCGGCTCGACGGTGGTGACGCACGCCGACGGCCGGGAGTTCGATCTGGGCGGCGAGTGGCGGTCGGTGACGCTGTTCGGTGTTCTTTCCGAAGCGCTCGGTGAGGAGGTCACCGTCCGCACGGAAAGGTCACGCCTGGTCGAGTACGCGGACAAGGTCGGCCTCTCCGTCGACCCGAAGTGGGGGCCGGGCAAGCTGGCCGAGGAGTTGTTCGAGGAACTGGTGGTGCCGTCCCTGCAGGCGCCCACGTTCGTGCGCGACTACCCGGAGGAGACCAGCCCGCTGACCCGGGCGCACCGCAGCGAGCCGGGCCTGGCCGAGAAGTGGGACCTCTACGTGCTCGGATTCGAACTGGGCACCGCGTACTCCGAGCTGGTCGACCCGGTGGTGCAGCGGGAGCGGCTGGTGGCCCAGGCGCAGCTCGCGGCGCGTGGCGACGACGAGGCGATGCGACTCGACGAGGACTTTCTCCGGGCGATGGAGTACGGAATGCCGCCGGCCGGCGGTATGGGAATGGGAATCGACCGGCTCCTGATGGCCTTGACCGGCCTGGGAATTCGGGAAACCATCCTGTTCCCGTTGGTCCGGCCCGAGTAGGGGCGCAAAGCTTCTCCGGCTCGTTACCCGGTCCTATTGACGGAGCAAGCATCGGGCGGGTTATCGTGCTTGCGAGTATTCGCAGGAGCGTGACCCTGCTCGAAAGGAATGTGGGACGTGGCCAAGCAGATCATTCACAAGCTGGTCGATGACCTGGACGGCGGGGACGCTGACGAGACTGTCAAGTTCGCGCTCGACGGCGTGCAGTACGAGATCGACCTCTCCGCCTCCAACGCTGAAAAATTGCGCGACGTATTCGCGACGTACATCGCGCACGGCACGCGGGTCGGTCGTGGGGGTGTGGTCGTGGGCGGCCGGGCCGCGCGTGGCCGGGGCGGCGCCACCGCCGACCGTGAGCAGAACCGCGCCATCCGCGAGTGGGCGAAGAAGGCCGGCAAGGACATCTCCGACCGGGGCCGGATCCCGCAGGAGATCGTGGACGAGTACCACGCGAAGGCGGGGCACTGACCCGACCTCGCGAGACGGGCGACCCGACGCCGGACCGGAGTGCGACTCCGGGCCGGCGTCGCCGTTTCCGCCCGACCGTGCCGGATGTCGGGTTCCGCCCCGGGCCGCCCGTTCGACCCCGGCGGACCGGTCGGCGGTGGGAAGAAACCACCGCCCGGAGCGGTTGTCCACAGGCGGTGGAGATTCCGTCCACAGGCTGTGGACGACCGAGGCGGGCGCGTTCACCCCGCCAGAACCCCCCGACCGGGACTTTCCACCGCCGGTCGAATTTCGCTCTGCGCGTACAGGCGGGGGTCCCGGAACACCTCCTGAGCGTGGACGGTTGTCAGAAACGACGTCGGAACGGTCATTCGCGGGGACACACGACCTCAGCGGAGACGGTCCGCGGCGATAGAGTAAGGAGGCACGGACGCCGTCCCGGACGTCCGCGCACCGGCCCCGCCGAGATCTGACCATCAAGGCGCACGGCACGTGAGGAGCACGAGGGCATGTTCGAGCGGTTCACCGACCGAGCGCGACGGGTTGTCGTCCTGGCCCAAGAAGAGGCCCGGATGCTCAACCACAACTACATCGGTACGGAGCACATCCTGCTGGGCCTCATCCACGAGGGTGAGGGCGTCGCCGCCAAGGCTCTGGAGAGCCTGGGCATCTCCCTGGAGGGCGTGCGCCAGCAGGTCGAGGAGATCATCGGCCAGGGCCAGCAGGCGCCGAGCGGGCACATCCCGTTCACGCCGCGGGCCAAGAAGGTGCTGGAGCTGTCGCTGCGCGAGGCGCTGCAGCTCGGCCACAACTACATCGGCACCGAGCACATCCTGCTCGGCCTGATCCGCGAGGGCGAGGGCGTCGCCGCCCAGGTCCTGGTGAAGCTGGGCGCCGACCTGAACCGGGTCCGCCAGCAGGTGATCCAGCTGCTCTCCGGCTACCAGGGCAAGGAGCCGGCCGCGGCGGGCGCCGCGCCGGGTGAGGCCGCGCCGTCGACCAGCCTGGTGCTGGACCAGTTCGGCCGCAACCTGACCCAGGCCGCCCGCGAGGGCAAGCTCGACCCGGTCATCGGGCGCGAGAAGGAGATCGAGCGGGTCATGCAGGTGCTGTCCCGCCGCACCAAGAACAACCCGGTGCTGATCGGCGAGCCGGGCGTCGGCAAGACCGCCGTCGTCGAGGGCCTGTCCCAGAAGATCATCAAGGGCGAGGTGCCCGAGACGCTCAAGGACAAGCAGCTCTACACGCTCGACCTCGGCGCCCTGGTCGCCGGTTCCCGCTACCGCGGTGACTTCGAGGAGCGCCTGAAGAAGGTGCTCAAGGAGATCCGCACCCGCGGCGACATCATCCTGTTCATCGACGAGATCCACACCCTGGTGGGTGCGGGCGCGGCCGAGGGCGCGATCGACGCCGCCAGCATCCTCAAGCCGATGCTGGCCCGTGGCGAGCTGCAGACCATCGGCGCCACCACCCTCGACGAGTACCGCAAGCACCTGGAGAAGGACGCCGCCCTCGAGCGCCGCTTCCAGCCGATCCAGGTGGGTGAGCCCTCGCTGGCGCACACCATCGAGATCCTCAAGGGCCTGCGGGACCGCTACGAGGCCCACCACCGGGTGAGCATCACCGACGCGGCTCTCGTCGCGGCGGCCACCCTGGCCGACCGCTACATCTCCGACCGCTTCCTGCCGGACAAGGCGATCGACCTGATCGACGAGGCCGGCGCGCGGATGCGGATCCGTCGGATGACCGCGCCGCCGGACCTGCGTGACTTCGACGAGCGCATCGCCCAGGTGCGCCGCGACAAGGAGTCCGCGATCGACGCGCAGGACTTCGAGCGGGCCGCGCAGCTGCGCGACAAGGAGAAGCAGCTGCTCGGTCAGAAGGCCCAGCGGGAGAAGGAGTGGAAGGCCGGTGACCTGGACGTCGTCAGCGAGGTCGACGACGAGCAGATCGCCGAGGTGCTCGGCAACTGGACCGGCATCCCGGTCTACAAGCTGACCGAGGAGGAGACCTCGCGCCTGCTGCGCATGGAGGACGAGCTGCACAAGCGCGTCATCGGCCAGGAGGACGCGGTCAAGGCGGTCTCGAAGGCGATCCGGCGGACCCGGGCCGGCCTGAAGGACCCGAAGCGCCCGTCGGGCTCGTTCATCTTCGCCGGTCCGTCCGGTGTCGGTAAGACCGAGCTGTCCAAGGCGCTCGCCGAGTTCCTGTTCGGCAGCGAGGACGCCCTCATCCAGCTGGACATGTCCGAGTTCCACGACCGCTACACGGTCTCCCGGCTGGTGGGTGCCCCTCCCGGCTACGTCGGCTACGACGAGGGCGGCCAGCTGACCGAGAAGGTGCGTCGCCGGCCGTTCTCGGTGGTCCTGTTCGACGAGATCGAGAAGGCCCACCCGGACGTGTTCAACACGCTCCTGCAGATCCTGGAGGACGGGCGTCTCACCGACGGTCAGGGCCGGATCGTGGACTTCAAGAACACGGTCATCATCCTGACCACCAACCTCGGTACCCGCGACGTCGCGAAGGCCGTCTCGCTGGGCTTCCAGGCCTCTGAGGACTCCGAGTCGAACTACGACCGGATGAAGCAGAAGGTCAACGACGAGCTCAAGCAGCACTTCCGGCCCGAGTTCCTGAACCGGATCGACGACACCATCGTCTTCCACCAGCTGCGCGAGAACGAGATCCTCTCGATCGTCGACATCATGATCCAGCGGATCGAGACGCAGCTGCGGAACAAGGACATGGGTCTGGAGCTGACCGACAACGCCAAGAAGTACCTGGCGAAGAAGGGCTTCGACCCGGTGCTGGGCGCGCGGCCGCTGCGTCGCACGATCCAGCGCGACATCGAGGACAACCTCTCCGAGCGGATCCTGTTCAACGAGCTGACCCCGGGTCAGATCGTGGTGGTGGACTGCGAGGGCGACCCCGAGAACATCGACAAGTCCAAGCTCGTCTTCCGGGGCGCGGACCGGCCGGACGCCGTGCCGGACGCGGTCCCGGCGGACCTCGGCGGCACCGCCGCCACCGGCGCGGACGACGCCGCATAGCGGGAGCACAAGGGCGACGGCCCCGGTAGGCGAAAGCCGCCGGGGCCGTCGCCTTTCCCATGCCACCGCACCTCGCCCCACCCCGACGATCACGAAGTTGACCATCCTTGGTGCCCGACTTGTCCCCGCCAACTTCATGATCAACGGGAAGGGCGCGGGGTGGGGGAAGGGTGGTTAGAGGAGGGGGATGGCGGGGCCGTCGCCGGCCAGACGGAAGGACTCCTCGCCCACCGGCTCCACCAGGCCGTCGGTGACCAGACCCGCCAGGGCGCGGGCCCGCTGCACGTCGTCGGGCCAGACCTGGTCCAGCCGCTGGTGCGGCACCGGGCCGATGGTCTCCCGGAGCACCGCGAGCAGCAGCCCGCGTACCTGCCGGTCGGTGCCGGCGTAGCGCTGCGGGCGGCGGGTCGGGCCGGCCGGGGCCGCCTGGCCGGAGGCCCGCCAGGCGCAGCTCGACTCGACCGGACAGATCGCGCACCGGGGCGCGCGGGCGGTGCAGACCACCGCGCCGAGTTCCATGAACGCCGCGCTGGCCAGGGCGGCGGCGGCCGGCTCGACCGGCAGCAGCTCCTCGGTGGCGACCAGGTCGGCCGGGCGGGTGGTCGGTCCGGCGTCCGGCTCGCCGGCGATCGCCCGGCACACCACCCGCCGGACGTTCGTGTCCACCACCGGGTGACGCTGTCCGTACGCGAACGCCGCCACCGCGCGGGCCGTGTACGTACCGACGCCGGGCAGCGCCAACAGCTGGTCCAGCCGGTCGGGTACCACGCCGCCGTGCCGTTCCACGACGGCCACCGCGCACTCGCGCAGGCGTACCGCCCGTCGGGGGTAGCCGAGCCGGCCCCACATCCGGATCGCCTCGGCCGGGGTGTCCTCCGCCAGCGCGCGCGGCTCCGGCCAACGGGCCAGCCACGCCTCCCATGCCGGCACCACCCGCACCACCGGGGTCTGCTGGAGCATGACCTCGCTGACCAGGATCGCCCAGGCGCCGATGCCGGGCCGGCGCCACGGCAGGTCACGGGCGTTGCGCTCGAACCAGCGGCTGACCTGGGCGGCGAAGGTGGGCTCAGTCATGGCGCTGACGATGATGTCACGGACGGGGATCCCGCTGGTTGGGCGACCGGGTGGGCCGGCGCGGCCGATCATGGGGGGCGGGGCAGAATGTCCGAATGAACGAGCTCGCGATCACCGTCATCGGCCGGGACCGGCCGGGCATCGTGGCCGACGTCGCGGAGGTCCTCGCCCGACTGGGCGCGAACCTCACCGACTCGACGATGACCCGGTTGCGGGGACACTTCGCGATGACCCTGATCTGTGTCGGCCCGGCCGCCGCCGACGTGGAGGCCGCGCTGGCCCCGCTCGCCGCCGACGGGCACCTGCTGGCCACCGTCCGCGCGGTCACGCCGGACGGCGGCAGTACGACCGCCGGCGAGCCGTACGTGCTGGCGGTGCACGGCGCCGACCGGATGGGCATCGTCGCGGCGATGACCCGGGTGCTGGCCGACGCGGGCGGCAACGTGACCGATCTGAGCACCAGGCTCACCGGATCGCTCTACGTGGTGGTCGCCGAGGTCGAGCTGCCGTCGGGCAGCGCGGACGAGGTGGCCGGCCGGCTCACCCGCGCCGCGGCGGAGCTGGGCGTCGGGGTCAGCCTGCGCCCGGCGGACACGGACCTGCTGTGACCGCGCCGGAGTACGCCGGGTTGGGCGGTTGGACGCCGGAGAAGCTGGGCGTCCCCGGTGAGGTACGTCCGGTGGTGGCCGCCCCGGAGCCGGTGTTGAGCCGGCCGGGCCCGGAGGTCGACCCGACGTCGCCCGAGGTGGTGCGACTCGCCGCCGACCTGGTGGCCACGATGCGGGTCTCGCCGGGCTGTGTGGGCCTGGCGGCCCCGCAGGTCGGGGTGAGCGCCCAGGTGTTCGCGGTGGACGTGACCGGCCACCCGAAGGCGGTCACGGTGCACGGCACGTTCGTGCTCTGCAACGCCCGGGTGGTGGAGGCGACCCGCTGGAAGGCCGGTCGTGAGGGCTGCATGTCGGTGCCGGACCTGACCGGGGACGTGAAGCGGGCCAGCCGCCTGGTGGTGGAGGGGGCGCTGCCGGGCAGCGGCGAACCGGTGCGGCTGGTGACCGACGGCTTCGAGGCGCGCGCGCTCCAGCACGAGATCGACCACTGCGCCGGGCTGTTGTTCCTCGACCGGGTGGCCGGGGCGCACGCCGTCTACCAACGCCAGGTCTATCTCTGACCGCGAGTGGTCCGGCGGCGGCGCTCGGTGACCGCTCGGCTCCACTGTGGACATCGTGGGCCGGGCGAGGCGGTGTCTCCGGCGCGTCGGACCGGCGCGCCGAGCGTCACGCGGATACGGTAGGCGCATCATGCGTCTGACGGTCGGCCCCCTGCCCCCCGCCGTGTACTGGCGGCGTCGTGCCGTCGTGCTCGGCGCGGGTCTGCTCTTCCTGATTGTGCTGCTCTATTCCTGCACCGGCACGGACCGCAACTCCGGCACACCGTCCGGCAACCCGTCGCCGAGCGGCACCGCCGGTGCGGCCCCGGCACCCTCCGGCTCGGTGCTGAGCCCGCAGTCGGGCAGCCCGTCGCCCACGCCGGGTGCCTCCGGCGACGCGGGCACCGACGGCGGGGCAACGAACAGCGGCGGCGGCACGAGCGACGGGGGCGGCTCGGGAACGGGCGACGGTGGCGCGTCCGGGCAACCGGTCTCCGACGACGGCACCTGCACCGACTCCGAGCTGCTGGTGACGCCGGTGGCGGTGCCGACGAGCGCTCAGCGGGGCACCGTGGTCACCCTGCGCCTCAAGGTCAAGAACGTCTCGGACCGCACGTGCAGCCGGAACGTCGGCGCCGACCTGCAGGAGTTGTACGTCAAGGCCGGCGCGGAGAAGGTCTGGTCGTCGGACACCTGCGGCACCGGCAAGGGCAACGACGTGCAGTCGTTCACGCCGAACTTCGAGCGCGCCTACGAGCTGGGCTGGAACGGCCGGCTGGACAACAGGTGCGCCGGTGGGCTGGCCAGTGGCGATTACGCCCCGATCGGCACGTACCAGGTCTTCGCCCGGGTGGGCACCAAGATCAGCGAGCCGGTGAAGCTGACCGTCACCGGCTGAGCCGGGTCAGACGTACCGCTCCAGGATGGACGCCTCGGCGAGCCGGGACAGCCCCTCGCGGACGCCCCGGGCGCGGGCGTCGCCCACGCCCTCGACCGCCTGGAGGTCCTCCACGGTCGCGCCGAGGAGCCGCTGGAGGCTGCCGAAGTGCACCACCAGCCGGTCGACCACGGCCGCCGGCAGTCGGGGCACCTTGGCCAGCAGGCGGAACCCACGCGGGCTGACCGCGGCGTCGAGCGCGTCGGAGGCGGACGGATAGCCGATCGCCTTCGCCACCGCCACCAGGTCGATCAGCTCGGTGGCGGTGAGCAGGTCGAGTTCGACGAGCGCCTCGTCGAGGGTGCGCGACTTGCGGCCGACGGGCAGGTAGTCGCGGATGACCAGGGTGCGGTCGGCGTCCACGCCGGCCATCAGCTCGTCGAGCTGGAGCGCCAGCAGCCGGCCGTCGGTGCCCAGCTCGACCACGTAGCCGGCGATCTCGTCGGCGATCCGCCGGACCATCTCCAACCGCTGCACGACGGCCACCGCGTCGCGGACGGTGACCAGGTCTTCGATCTCCAGCGCGGAGAGCGTGCCGGAGACCTCGTCCAGCCGCAGCTTGTAGCGCTCCAGCGTGGCCAGGGCCTGGTTGGCCCGGGACAGGATCGCCGCCGAGTCGTCGAGCACGTGCCGCTGGCCGTTGACGTAGAGGCTGATGATCCGCATCGACTGGCTGACCGAGATGACCGGGTAGCCGGTCTGCCGCGCCACCCGTTCGGCGGTGCGGTGCCGGGTGCCGGACTCCTCGGTGGGGATGGACGGGTCGGGCATCAGGTGCACGCCGGCCTGGACGATCCGGGTGCCGTCGCTGGACAGGACCACCGCGCCGTCCATCTTGCACAGCTCGCGGACCCGGGTGGCGGAGAACTCGACGTCCATCGGGAAGCCGCCGGTGCAGATCTGCTCGACCACCTTGTCGTAGCCGAGCACGATGAGCGCGCCGGTGCGACCGCGCAGGATCCGCTCCAGACCGTCACGGAGCGCGGTGCCCGGTGCCATCAGGGCGAGATTGGCCCGCAACGGGTCGCCACCGGCCCCGCCGACGCTCCCGGTGACGCTCACGCTGATGGCGGCACGGGCGGGGTTGCCGCTCACGGCGCCGGTGCGGGCGTGCGGCGTCGCCGTTGCGGGCTTGGTGGCATCGCGGTCGATCGGCACGGGCACAGTCTACGGACTGCGGTGCGGTGGGTGCTCTCGTGGTTACTGTGATGTGTCACGATGCCCGGCTCCGGCGGTCGCCTCCCACTCGCGCGCCCTGTCCGATTCGCCCGACCGCTCCCGCCCCAGCGCTACCCACCGTCACTCCGCCGACGCCCGTGCGGCAGCCTGGAGCGCGGCCCGCACGTCCGTGACCTCGATCACCCGCATGTTCTCCGGAGCGACACCGCTGCTGCCCGGGCCGCAGCCGGGCGGCACCAGGGCCAGCCGGAAGCCCAGCCGGGCCGCCTCGGCCAACCGTCGAGGGACGGCACCGACCCGGCGCACCTCGCCGGTCAGCCCGACCTCGCCGATGGCGACCAGGTGCGCGTTGAGCGCCAGGTTGAGCCCGCCGGACGCGACGGCGAGCGCCACGGCCAGGTCGGCCGCCGGCTCGACCACCCGGATGCCGCCGACCGTGGCGGCGAAGACCTCCCGGTCGTGCAAGGTCAGCCGCTCGGTGCGTCGCTGGAGCACCGCGAGCACCATGGCCAGCCGAGCGCCGTCGAGGCCCGAGACGGTGCGCCGGGGCGAGCCGGCGACGGTGGCCCCGATCAGCGCCTGCACCTCGGTGACCAGCGCCCGGCGCCCCTCCATCGCCACCGTCACGCAGGTGCCCGGCACCGGCTCGGAATAGCGGGTCAGGAAGAGACCGGACGGGTCGGCGAGGCTGCTGATGCCGCCCTCGTGCATCTCGAAGCAGCCCACCTCGTCGGCCGCGCCGAACCGGTTCTTCACGCCGCGCACCATCCGCAGCGAGGAGTGTTTGTCGCCCTCGAAGTGCAGCACCACGTCGACCAGGTGCTCCAGCACCCGCGGACCGGCCACCTGGCCGTCCTTGGTGACGTGCCCGACGAGCACGGTGGCGATGCCGCGCTCCTTGGCCACCGCGACCAGCGCCGCGGTGACCGCGCGCACCTGGGTGACGCCGCCGGGCACCCCCTCGGTGCCGGTGGTGGAGATGGTCTGCACCGAATCCAGCACCAGCAGCCCCGGCTTGACCGCGTCGAGGTGGCCGAGCACCGCCGACAGGTCACTCTCGGCGGCCAGGTAGAGCTGGTCGTGCAGGGTGCCCATGCGCTCGGCGCGCAGCCGCACCTGGCTGACCGACTCCTCGCCGCTGACCACGAGCGACGGGCTGCCCGCACCGGCGGCCCACTGCTGGGCCACGTCGAGCAGCAGGGTGGACTTGCCGACGCCGGGCTCGCCGGCCAGCAGCACCACCGCGCCGGGAACCAGACCACCGCCGAGCACCCGGTCGAGCTCGCTGACGCCGGTGGGCCGGGCGCGCGCGGGCGCGGCGCTGATGGTGGCGATCGGCCGGGCCGGCTCGGCCGGCATCCGGGAGCTGACCACCCGGCCGGAGACCAGCGGGCCGGTGACGGTGCACTCGACCACCGAGCCCCACTCGCCGCACTCCGGGCACCGACCCACCCACTTCGGCGGCTGGTGGCCGCACGCGTCGCACTCGTAGGCCGGGCGGGGTTCGCGGGCGGCGGCGCGACCACGGCCGGCGCCGGCGCGGGAGGAGGTGGATCGGGGCGAGGTCACCACAGGACGCTAACCGGGCGGTACGACGAAAGCCCACCGGAGAAACGGCGACACCGCCGGCGTGGCGGTGGCCACGACCGGCGGTGTCGACGGAACGGGGGAGGCGTCAGCCGTGGCTGCCGCCCTCGACGCCACCCTCTTCGGCCGAGTGCTCGCGCGGGTTCACCACCGCGGACGGCTCGGCCTCGGGGGTCAGCGGAACGCCGATCGGAGCCGGGGTCTTGATCACCTTGCCGCCGCCGAAGTCGAAGGTCAGGTTGACCTGCTGGCCGACGAGCAGCTTCTGGTTCAGGCCGACCAGCTGGAGGAACCGCGGGTTGCCGCTGTTCAGCTGGGCGTAGGAGAGAGCCGGGATCTCGATCCGGGCCGGCTGGCCGGCGGGCGCCGACTCGCTCTCCGACGGGGACGGGCTGGCCGAGGCGGATCCACCTGCCGACGGCGAGCCGGTGACGTCGAGCGACTGGCTGGGCGAGGCGCTCGGGTCGGCGGGGGTCGGCGAGGCCGAGGCCGGCTCGGTCGGCGAGCCGGTCGGGGTGGCCGCGCCGCTGGACCCGGCGCCGCCGGTGAGCAGGATCTCGCGGGCGCTGTCGGTGGTGACGGTCACGGTCACCGGGGCCTCGCTGTCGTTGTAGATCACGACGTTGAGCGGCGCGGTCGCGCCCGCCTCGTAGCCCTTCGGCCCCGGGAACTGCACGTAGAGCCCGCGCACCTTGTAGAGGTTGTCGGAGGTCTGGACGTTGACGCCCTGGACCGACGGGATCTTGTTGGCGGTCTCGGAGATCTGCCCGGCGCCGCACCCGGACAGCAGCAGGCTCGCCGCCGCCGCCGTGCCGGCCAGCAGCAGGGCCGGCCCCCGGGAACCCCTGATCGAGCGCGTCACGTCGGTCCTCCTCGTCACGATCCCCGCCCGGTCGACCCCCGGGCACGGGGTGGCCATACCCGCGCAGACCGCGCTCCAGGGTAGTTGGAGCTGATCGAGGCCCGCACGCGGACCCGGCAATGCCACCCGCGCAGGAAACTTCTCAGACCACCCGGCCGTTCGCCACCAGCAGCACCACATCGATCAGCGCCACCACCAGCACCGCCCGGAAGGCGGTCACCGGCCGGTCGCCGGCCCGGGCGGCGGCGCGTCCCGCGTACCAGCCGAGGGCCGGCACCGCGACGGCGGCGGCGACC
>NZ_CADEAU010000049.1 GCF_902825405.1 Micromonospora maritima
GCGCCGGCACGGTCCGCTCCACCCCGGCCGAGGCCAGCAGCTCCGGGTGCCGGTGCAGGGCGTATCCGCCGCCGGCCGCGAGACCGGCCGCGACCAGGGCCGCCGCCAGGAGCGGGACGCCGGTCCGGGACCGCCGTCGCCGCCGGTGCAGACCTCGGTCGTACCCGCCCACGTCGATCTCCGTCCGTCGCGCCGCCCCCGCTCCGGGCAGGAGTACGGATGCCGGGCCCGGACGGTTGAACCCGCGGGCCGGGTACCGTCGGTGGTGGGGTGAGCGACCTGCCGCCTGTCGGATTCAGGGGGAGCCACCCGTGCCACCAGCCGAGCAACTGCTCGACGCCGCCCTCGCGGCGGCGCGCGGCACCGACGTACGCGCCGCCGAGCGGGCCCTCGACCTGTTGGTGGTGGGTGCCGGGGCGGACGTGGACGCGGCCCTGCTGGCCCGGCTCACCCGGGCCGTCGGCCGGCTCTGGCCGCGCGGCTGGCAACCGGTCGACCTGGGCCGTCTCGCCGTGCGCCGGTTGACCCCGCGCGGCGCCCGGCTGCTGCGGGACGGGCTGGCCGCCCAGCGGCGTACGTTGTCGGACCCGGTCCCGGCCTGGTTCGACGAGCAGCTCACCGAGCTGGGCGCCCGCTGGGACACGGACGCGGGCTGGCTGGACCGCCGCGCCGACGGCGACCGGATCACCGCCCTGCGGGACGCCGTCGACGCGCTCGTCCTGGTCGAGGGCCTGCCGCCGATCGCGACGCTCCGCCCGCCACCCGGCTCGGCTGCCGTTGCCCGCGCCGCGGTCCCGGCCACCGGTTCCCGGATGCTCGACCGGGTACGCGCGCTGCTGGCCAAGGCCGAGTCGACGGGTTACCCGGCGGAGGCGGAGGCGTTCACCGCCAAGGCGCAGGAGCTGATGGCCCGGCACAGCATCGACGCGGCGCTGCTCGACGCCGCGGCCGAGCGGCCGGACCGCCCGGGCGGGGTACGTCTCGGCACCGACGCCCCGTACGCGGCGGCGAAGGCGCTGCTGATCCAGGAGGTGGCGGCGGCCAACCGGTGCGAGTCGGTCTGGTCCGACGACCTGGGCTTCGCCACCGTGCTCGGCTTCCCGGCCGACCTGGCGGCGGTCGAACTGCTGCACACCTCGCTGCTGGTGCAGGCCACCGCCGCGATGCTGCGCGGGCGGGCGGAACGCGGCCGGGCCGGCGGGCGGCGCACCAAGGTCTACGACGAGTCGTTCCTCAACGCGTTCGCGCTGCGGATCGGCGAGCGGCTGCGGGCGGCCAGCACGGCGGCGGCCGAGGAGTGGGCGGACGACCGCCTGCTGCCGGTGCTCGCGGCCCGGTCCGACGCCGTCCGGGAGCGTCTGGACCAGCTCTTCCCCGGCACCACCCGGCACCGGCTCCAGGTCCGCGACGCGCAGGGGTGGACCTCCGGCACCAGCGCCGCCGACCGCGCCTCCCTCGACCCCGCCGCCCCGGCACGCCGGCCGCTGCGCGGGGCCCGCTGACTTTTCTCGGCGATGATGTCGGATCGGGCGAACCGGCTCCGACCCGTCTGCGAGGCGCCACCGATGGTGGCCCCGTTCCGAGGAGTGAGACGTGAAGTACATGCTGCTGATCTGGAACCGGCCCGGCTTCGTGGAGGAGCTGTCCGAGGCGGAGCGCACCGCGATCTTCGGCGAGGTCGACGAGATCATGAAGGAACTCACCGAGTCCGGTGAGCTGGTCGGCGGGGAGGCGCTGGCCCACCCGTCGCAGACCCGGACGGTACGGCCGGCAGCCGGCGGCACCGAGATCACCGACGGGCCGTTCGTGGAGAGCAAGGAGCAGTTCGCCGGCTACCTGACGGTGGACTGCGACACCCCGGAGCGGGCCGCCGAGATCGCCGCCCGCTGGCCGGACGTGCGGCACGGCTTCGGCGTGCTGGAGGTGCGTGCGGTGATGGAGCAGGCCGGGACGGAGATGTGACCGACCGCGCGGTCGAGGACCTGCTGCGCACGCTGGCGCCGCAGGTCCTCGGCGTGCTCGTGCGCCGGTACGGCCAGTTCTACGCCTGCGAGGACGCGGTCCAGGAGGCGCTGCTCGCCGCCGCCACCCAGTGGCCCACGCAGGGCGTCCCGGACCACCCCCGGTCGTGGCTGGTCACGGTGGCGACCCGCCGGCTCACCGACGAGTGGCGCAGCGAACACGCCCGCCGGGAACGCGAGGTCGCGGTGGCGGTCCGGCAGCCCGGGTACGCCGCCGTCGCGCCGCCCGCGGACGAGGAACCGCCGAGCGGCGACGACACGCTGAGGCTGCTGTTCCTCTGCTGCCACCCGGCGCTTCCGGTCAGCGGGCAGGTCGCGCTCACGCTGCGCGCGGTTGGTGGGTTGAGCACCGCCGAGATCGCGCGGGCGTACCTGGTGCCGGAGGCCACCATGAGCCAGCGGATCCGTCGCGCCAAGCAGCGGATCGAGGCGAGCGGGGCGCGCTTCACGCTGCCCTCGCCGGCCGACCGGGACGAACGGCTGGGCGCGGTGCTGCGCGTGCTCTACCTGGTCTTCAACGAGGGGTACGCGGCGTCCAGCGGCGAGGCGCTGCACCGGGTCGAGTTGACCGGGGAGGCGATCCGACTGGTCCGGGAGCTGCGCCGGCTGCTCCCGGACGACGGCGAGGTGGCCGGGCTGCTGGCCCTGATGCTGCTCACCGACGCGCACCGGGCGGCGCGCACCGGCCCGGACGACGAGCTGGTGCCGTTGGCCGAGCAGGACCGCAGCCGGTGGGACCGGGCCGCGATCGACGAGGGGATCGCGCTGGTCACCGAGGCGTTGACCTGGTCGGAGCCGGGTCCGTACCAGGTGCAGGCGGCCATCGCGGCGGTGCACGCGGAGGCACCCAGCGCCGCCACCACGGACTGGCCGCAGATCGTGGCGCTCTACCGGGTGCTCACCCGGATCGCCCCGAACCCGATGGTCACGCTCAACCAGGCGGTCGCGGTGGCCATGGTCGACGGCCCTCGGGCCGGTCTCGCGCTGCTCGCGCCGCTGGACGCCGACGACCGCACGGCCGGTCACCACCGGCTCGCCGCCGTCCGCGCGCACCTGCTCGAACTGGCCGGTGACCGGGTCGCCGCCCGGGCCGCCTACCTGGCCGCCGCGCGGGCCACCACCAGCCTGCCCGAGCGCCGCTACCTGGAGGTACGCGCCGCCCGCCTGACCGCCGACCGATGAGTTCCGCCGCCCCGGGAGGTCCACCCGTCATGGGAGAGGTCTTCAGTCAACTGTCGATGTCGTTGGACGGCTACGTGGCGGCCCCGGGGCAGAGCTTGCAGGACCCGCTCGGGCGTGGCGGCCTGCGGCTGCACGAGTGGCTCTTCGCCACCGAGAGCTGGCGCGCGGAGCACGGCCTGAACGGCGGCGAGCGTGACGTCGACGCCGAGTTGGTCGAGGAGATGATCGAGGGCGTCGGCGCGTACGTGATGGGCCGGCGCATGTTCGGCGGCGGCGAGGGCCCGTGGGACCTCGGGTGGACCGGGTGGTGGGGGGACGACCCGCCGTTCCGGGTCCCGGTCTTCGTGCTGACCCACCACCACCGGGAGCCGCTGGCGATGGCGGGCGGCACGGAGTTCCACTTCGTCACCGACGGCGCCGAGGCGGCGCTGGAACGGGCCCGCGCGGCGGCCGGTGACCGCGACGTCTGCGTGGCGGGGGGCGGCGGCACGGTGCGCGGCTACCTGGCGGCGGGCCTGCTCGACTCGCTCTGGCTGCACGTGGTGCCGATCGTGCTGGGCGGCGGCACGCCGTTGTTCGACGGGCCGCTGGACGTGACCCTGGAGCAGGAGCGGGTGGTCGCCGCACCCACCGTCACCCACGTCCGCTACCGGGTGTGCCGCTGACCCGGGGACGCACGCCGGGCCGGCCCGAAGGCCGGCCCGGTGGGGTTGTGCGAGGCGTACGTCAGCTCTTGAAGGCGTCCTTGATCTTCTCGCCGGCCTGCTTGAGCTTGGCGCCGGCCTGGTCGTTGCGGCCCTCGGCCTCGAGGCGCTCGTTGTCGGTCGCCCGGCCGACGCCCTCCTTGACCTTGCCCGCGGTGTCCTGGGACGCGTTGTCGATCTTGTCGTCGAGACCCATGGTGAACCTCCACTCAGCAGTTGCGTGACGACAACTGGTTACCCCGGCGGCCGTCGGCCCAACCCCCGGTCACCCGATCGGGCGAAACCGTCGCAGCCGGAGGCTGTTCGCCACCACGAACACCGACGAGAAGGCCATCGCCGCGCCGGCGAGCATCGGGTTGAGCAGCCCGGCGGCGGCCAGCGGCAGCGCCGCCACGTTGTAGGCGAACGCCCAGAACAGGTTGCCCTTGATGATCGCCAGGGTGCGGCGGGAGAGCCGGATGGCGTCCGCCGCGGCCCGCAGGTCGCCCCGGACCAGGGTCAGGTCGGCGGCCTCGATGGCCACGTCGGTGCCGGTGCCCATGGCCAGCCCGAGGTCGGCCCGGGCCAGCGCGGCCGCGTCGTTGACCCCGTCGCCGACCATCGCGACCACCCGGCCCTCGCCCTGGAGCCGTTCGACCACGGCCACCTTGTCGGCGGGCAGCACCTCCGCGATCACCTGGTCGATGCCCACCTCGGCGGCCACCGCCTTCGCCACGGTGGCGTTGTCGCCGGTGAGCAGCACCGGGGTGAGCCCCAGGTCACGCAGCCGGTCGACCGCCTCCCGGCTGGTCGGCTTCACCGCGTCGGCCACCGCGAGCACGCCCCGGGCCCGCCCGTCCCAGCCGGCCAGGACCGCCGTCCGGCCGGCGGCCTCCGCGCCGGTGGCGGCCCGCGCGACCTCCTCGGGTACGTCGAGACCACGCTCCCGCAGCAGCCGCGGTCGTCCGACCACCACGCTCCGGCCGTCGACGGTGCCGGCCACGCCGAGCCCTTCGGCGTTGGCGAAGTCGGTGACGGTCGGCAGCGGCCCGGCATCGACCGCCGCCTCGGCCACCGCCCTGGCGATCGGGTGCTCCGAGGCCGCTTCCAGCGCGCCGGCCAGCCGGAGCACCTCGGCGGCGTCCTCGCCGTCGGCGGGCAGCACCTCGGCCAGCGCCATCCGTCCGGTGGTGACGGTGCCGGTCTTGTCCAGCACCACGGTGTCGACCTGCCGGGTGGACTCCAGCACCTCCGGCCCCTTGATCAACAACCCGAGCTGCGCGCCGCGCCCGGTGCCGACCAGCAGCGCGGTCGGGGTGGCCAGGCCGAGCGCGCACGGGCAGGCGATGATCAGCACGGCCACGGCGGCGGTGAACGCGGCGGTCGGGCCGGCGCCGGTGCCGAGCCACCAGCCCAGCGTGCCGGCGGCCAGGGCGATCACGATCGGCACGAAGACCCCGGAGATCCGGTCGGCCAGCCGCTGCACGGCCGCCTTGCCGGTCTGCGCCTGCTCCACCAGGCGCGCCATCTGAGCGAGCTGGGTGTCCCCGCCGACCCGGGTGGCACGGACCACGAGCCGGCCGCCGGCGTTGACGGTGGCACCCACCACGGCGTCGCCCGGCCCGACCTCGACCGGCACCGACTCGCCGGTGAGCATGCTGGCGTCGACCGCGGAGGTGCCCTCCTCGACCACCCCGTCGGTGGCGACCTTCTCCCCGGGCCGGACCACGAACCGGTCGCCGACCGCGAGCTGGTCGACGGGGACCCGGGTCTCCTGCCCGCCGCGCAGTATCGCCACGTCCTTCGCGCCCAGTTCGAGCAGGGCTCGCAGGGCCGAGCCGGCGGTGCGCTTGGCACGGGCCTCGAAGTAGCGCCCGGCCAGGATGAACACCGTCACCCCGGCGGCCGCCTCCAGGTAGATGTTGCCGGCGCCGTCACCCCGGGTGATGTCGAACCGGAACGGGTGCGTCATCCCGGGCATCCCGGCGTCGCCGAGGAAGAGCGCCCAGAGCGACCAGCCGAACGCCGCGAGCGTGCCGAGCGACACCAGGGTGTCCATGGTCGCCGCACCGTGGCGCAGGTTCACCAGCGCGGCCCGGTGGAACGGCAGGCCGCCCCACACCACCACCGGCGCGGCGAGCGTGAGCGAGGCCCACTGCCAGTAGTCGAACTGCCAGGCCGGCACCATGGCCAGCAGGATCACCGGCAGGGTCAGCACCGCCGAGACCCACAGCCGGGTACGCGCACCGTGCAGCTCGTCCACCGGCCCGGTGGCCGTGGTCGCCTCGGCCCGGGCGGGCGGCGGTGGCACCGCGGCCGTGTAGCCGGTCTTCTCCACGGTGGCGATCAGGTCGTCCGGCGTGACCTCGTCGGCGTACCGGACGGTGGCCTTCTCGGTGGCGTAGTTCACCGTGGCCTCGACGCCGTCCATCCGGTTGAGCTTCTTCTCGATCCGGGCGGCGCAGGACGCGCAGGTCATGCCACCGATCGCGAGTTCGATCAGGTTCGGCGCGGTCGGCAGCGCCCTTCCCGTGGTGCTCATCGCGACACCTCCCCGGTCAACTGTGCCCGTGCCCCGGGGTGCCGTGTCCGGCGTCCGGGGTCGGTGCGGTGGTGGTCGCCGGCGCGGTGGGCGCCGGCGCGGCCTGGTCACCGGCCACGACGGTGAACTCGGCGGTGTGCACCGCGTCGCCGTGCCGGAAGTCCAGGTAGAGACGGTACGCGCCGGCGGACGGCACCTCGGCCGCGAACGTGACCGCCGGACCGGCCGGCGTGCGTCCGTCGCCGGGCGTGCCCTCCGGGTGCACGTGCAGGTAGGCCAGGTCACCCTGACGCAGCGCCACCAGGTGGCCGTACGCCCCGAGGTAGGGCTGGAGGTCGGTCACCGGCCGGCCGTCCCGACTGACCGCCAGCGTGAGCCGGCTGGTGCGGCCGGGTTCCGGCGTGCCGGTGAGCGTGACCGTGTAGCCGTCGACCGTGGTGCTGGAGGCCGGCGCCGGCAGCGGCCGCGCGGCGAGCGTGCCGGGGACGGTGACGTCAACGCCGAGCGTCAACGGCTCCCCGCCGGTCGGCGTGAAGTCGGCGAACGCCCGCCACACGCCCGGCCCGGCCAGCGGCGAGGCGACCCGCCAGGTGCCGTCGTCGGCCAGCTCGGGGTGCACGTGCCGGAAGCCGGAGAGGTCCCGGCGGGCGACGATCAGGTGCATGCGCTTGTCGTGGGCCACCTCGTAGCGGGTGACCGGGCGGCCGTCCGGGCCGGTGATCCGGAACGCGAACTGCCCGTCGGGGGCGGCCGTCGGTTGGAGCGTGTGGCCACGTTCGGAGACGAGCAGCCCGCCGGGCAGGCGGGCGTCGGTGTCCTCGGCGTGGCCCTGGTCGCCGTGGCCGGCGTCGGTGGCGTCGTGGCGGGTCTCGGCGGCCGGGGCGACGGGATCGACCACGTGGCCGATCCCGTACGCCGCGCCGAACACCGCCGCGAGGCCGAGGGCGAAGCCGCTCAGCTTCGTCGCCGTGTTCATGGTGCCTCCTCGTGTGCTTCGGGTCGGTGGACCCGTCACGCCTCGACGAGGTCGTAACCGGCCTCGTCGACGGCGGCGCGTACGGCGTCCGCGTCCAGCGGGTTCTGGCTGGTGACGGCGACTCGGCCGGTGGCCAGGTCGACCTGGACGTCGGTGACGCCCGGCAGTGCGCTCAGCTCGGTGCTCACCGCGGTGACGCAGTGCCCGCAGGTCATGCCCCGCACCTGGTAGGTGGTCTCCATCGCTTCTCTCCGATCTCATACCCCCCTGGGGTACTCATCGCACGTTAGCATACCCCCGAGGGGTACGCTATCCTCGACGGCATGACCACGCCGCCCACCCCGACCCGGGGCTACACCGCCAGCAAGGACCAGCTCCTCGCCCGGCTCCGCCGCATCGAGGGTCAGGTCCGGGGCATCGAGAAGATGGTCGAGGACGACCGCTACTGCATCGACGTGCTGACCCAGATCTCGGCCATCCAGGCCGCGTTGGACAAGGTCGGCCTGGGCCTGCTGGACGGGCACGCCCGGCACTGCATGCACGAGGGTGCCGCCGAGGGCCGAGCCGACGAGATGGCCACCGAGATGATGGCCGCCGTAGGCCGCCTGATGAAGCGCGGCTGACCGGGACCTCCGGCCCCCGGGACGGGTCGCCCGACCCGGTCCGCCCGCCCGCCCACGGACGTACCGTCGAGGTGGCCGGGACCGGCGACCGCGCCGACCCGGAGCCGACGGACGGAGGGCGGCCGGATGATGTGGTCGGGCCCGATGATGGGCTGGATGTGGATCTGGTCCCTGCTGGTGCTGGCGGTGCTGGCGGGACTCGTCTGGTTCGTGGTGCGGATGCCCGGGCCGGACCGCGCGTCGCCCGGCACGGCCCGGCGCATCCTCGACGAGCGGTACGCCCGCGGCGAGATCGACGAGGACGACTACCGACGCCGACGCGCCGGCCTGGCCTGACCCGGCGTCCACCGGCGGCGCGGGCCGCCCTGGCTACCATGGCCGGGCGACGACCCGGACGTGCTCCACACGCGTCCGCGCCGGTCCGGTGAGCCGACCGGTCCGGTGACCCGGTTCCGCCGCGACCGTTGGGAGAGACGCCGTGGGCGCCGATCACACCCGTCCCGCCACCGCCGCGCCGCCGGGCGTACGCCGGCTCCTGATCGGCACCGTGGTGCCGCTCTTCGTGCTCACCGTGATCGCGGCGCTGGTGCTCTGGCCTCGCGCGGACCGCGACCCGGTGGACGGCGGCGCGGACGTGCCGCGCTACCACGGCACCGTGACCCGGGTGGTGACCGAGCCCTGCCCGCCGACGCCGGAGTCGCCCGAGGGCGACGCCGGCGGCCCCTGCGGCACCGTGACCGTCGCCGCCGAGCAGGGGCCGGACGCGGGCCGGCAGGTCGAGACGCCGGTCCCCAGCGGGCCCGGCGCCCCCCGGGTCGAGGTCGGCGACGAGGTGGTCCTGGTCGAACTGGTCGACCCGGCCGACCCGACGGTGAAGACCTACAACATCGCCGAGCACCAGCGCGGTACGCCGCTGATCTGGTTGGTGGCGCTCTTCGCCGCCGCGATCGTGGCGTTCGGCCGCTGGCGCGGACTGGCCGCGCTGGGCGGGCTGGTGGCCAGCTTCGCCATCCTGCTCGGCTTCGTGCTCCCCGGCATCGGCGCCGGGAAGTCGCCGCTGCTGGTGGCGATCGTCGGCGCCGCGCTGATCATGTTCGTGGTGCTCTACCTGACCCACGGGATCACCGCGCAGACGTCGGTGGCGGTGCTCGGCACGCTCGGCAGCCTGGTGGTCACCGGGGTGCTGGGCACGGTGGCCACCGCCGCCACCCACCTGACCGGCTTCGGCAGCGAGGACGCCACCACGCTGTCGATGTTCCAGGGTGACGTCGACCTGCACGGACTGCTGCTGGCCGGCATCATCATCGGCTCGCTCGGCGTGCTGGACGACGTCACGGTCACCCAGGCGGCCACCGTCACCGAGCTGGCGCACGCCAACCCGGGGCTGTCCCGACGGCAGCTCTACCGGGCGGCCACCCGGGTGGGCCGGGCGCACATCGCCTCCACGGTCAACACCATCGTGCTGGCGTACGCGGGCGCCTCGCTGCCCCTGCTGCTCCTGCTGGTCGCCGACTCGCGCCCGGTGGGTCAGCTGCTCACGAGCGAGTTCCTCGCCCAGGAGATCGTCCGCAGCGCGGTGGCCACGCTCGGCCTGATCGCGGCCGTACCGCTGACCACCGCGCTGGCCGCGGTCGTCACCACCGCCGGCCGCGCCGATCGGGACCCCACCGGAGCGGCCACGCCCCGCCCCCCGTCGCCGCGGGAGGACGCGTGGGAGGCGCTCGGCGAGGGCCGGTCCGGTGGGGGCAGGAGCACGGAGGCCGCATGGTGACACTCCGCAGCGTGACGGCCGGTTCCAAACGCGATGCTGGTCACGCCGGAGGACGGCGAATTCTCGCGATTGGTCGGCTTCCGGACGTAGATCCCCGGGAGTGGTCTCGGGTAACCTCGCTGCCGGTCACCGCCGAAGGCGCGCACCGGCGCCTGCGGTGCCGCCGCCCAATCGCCTCCGGGCGAGCCGGGGAACCAGGTACATGGGGTGAATCCGCGCCAGCGGTAGGGGCCACTTCCGTCCCGAACCCGTCAGCTAACCCGGTCGGCGGTCGACGGAAGGGAACACTGTGACGGCACCCCTGCGCCGCTGGCTGACACCCGTGGTGGCCGTGCTCGCCGCTCTCGCCGTGCTGGGCGGGCCGACACCGGCCACGGCGGCCCCCGGCACCGCCGCCCCGAACCCCTCGGGCCACTCGGAGGACGACGACCCACCGCTGATCAGCGAGGCCGTCACCGCCGCCAACCGCGCCTACCTTCAGGCCAAGTCGAAGTTGGACACGTCCCGCAAGCGGCAGCTCCAGCTCGCGCTGGAGGTGAAGGCGGCGCAGAACCAGCTCGACGCGCTGAGCCCGCAGGTGAGCGAGATCGCGGCACAGTCCTACCGGACCGGTCGCGTCGGCGCCATGGCGATGCTGCTGGAGAGCGACTCCCCCGACTCGTTCGTCCGCCGGGCGAGCGCCCTCGACGAGCTGAACCTGTTCAACGCGCAGCGACTCGCCGCCATCAACGAGGTGAAGGGCCGCGCCGAGCGGGCCAAGATCGCGCTCGACGCCGAGGTGCGGGAGCAGGAGAAGCAGGCGAACGCGATGGCCCGCGAGAAGGCCGAGGCGCAGAAGGCGCTGAAGCTGGTCGGCGGGCTGGACTTCACCGGTGGTCTGGTCTCGGCCACCTCGAAGGTTGCCAAGATCGGTCCCGGCCGCACCGCCGACGGCGGGTGGAAGGCCGAGTCGTGCAGCGAGAACGACCCGACCACCTCGGGCTGCGTCACGCCACGCACGCTGCACGCGTACAAGGAGGTCAAGCGCGCCGGGTTCAACCGCTTCGTGGGCTGCTACCGCCCGGGCGGGCCGTGGGAGCACCCCAAGGGCAAGGCGTGCGACTGGTCGTTGCAGAACAGCGGCTTCGCACCGTGGCACAACAACGACACCCGCCGGTACGGCAACGAGGTGGCCGCCTTCCTCATCCGCAACGCCGACCGGCTGGGCATCTACTACGTGATCTGGAACCGGCAGATCTGGTTCCCGGCGACCGGCTGGAGTTCCTACAGCGGGCCCTCCAACCACACCGACCACGTGCACATGTCGCTGCTCTGACGCGCGCGAATGACAAAGGGGCCGCCCTCGGGCGGCCCCTTTCGCGTTTCCGTTGCCGGTCAGCCGGCGAGCGCCGGGTCCGCCGACGCGGCCGGCGCCGGCAGCGGAGCCGGGGACTGGGCCACCGTCCGCACCTCGCCGCCACTGAGCCGGTACGCCATGCCGACGACCGCGCACGCCCCGCCGGCCACCTTCGCGGCGAGCACCGAGGAGCGGGCCAGCAGGGTCTCCACCGTCTGGGCGATGTGCACGTCGATGATGCCGTCGAGGTCCTCGACGCCCTGCCGGTCGGCCCGGAGCAGGCTGGGCGAGACGGCGTCCACCACCGCGCCCAGGTGCCCGACGGGGGCGGAACCGGTGCGGACCGCCTCGCGGGCCGCCTGGACCGCGCCGCACGAGTCGTGGCCGAGCACCACCACGAGCGGCGTGCCGAGCACGGTGACGGCGTACTCCACGCTGCCGAGCACCTCCGGGCCGGCGGTGTGGCCGGCGGTACGCACGACGAAGAGGTCGCCCAGACCACGGTCGAAGATGATCTCGGCGGCGAGGCGCGAGTCGGAGCATCCGACGATCACGGCGAACGGATGCTGGCCGTCGGCGACCGCCGCCCGGTGCCCGGCGTCCTGGTTCGGGTGCTGCGGCACACCGGTGACGAACCGGTGGTTACCGGCACGCAGTTCGGCCAGTGCCTCGTCGGGGCTGGTAGGGATCATGTTGCTCACCTCGTCCTCGCACGGAGCCGTCAGGCCGGCCGGCGGCGGTGTCGGCCCCGCGACCCACCGTCACACGGGACCCATGGCACGTCAAGATTTCGTGATACGCATTTCATACGTCACCGTCGCGGACCGCGCCGGGTCGGGACGCCGACGGAAGGAGTCATACGATGACCACCATGGCGACCACACCGGCCGAGGACGGGAGCCGCAAGAACTGGACCTTCCTCACCAATCACGGGCACGTCCTGCTGGCCATCGCGCGCAACCCCACCGCGCGCCTGCGGGACGTGGCCGACGAGGTGGGCGTCACCGAGCGGGCGGCCCAGGCCATCGTCGCCGACCTGGAGGCCGGTGGATACCTCCGCCGCACCCGGGTGGGCCGGCGCAACGAATACACGGTCAACCCGAACGGCCGCTTCCGGCACCCGGCGGAGGCCGACCAGCAGGTGGGCGCGCTGCTCGACCTGTTCGCCGCCGAGCCGGCGGGCGACACCACCGCCGAACGCTGACCGTCCTCGCCGGACCGCCCGTTCCCACGCGCCCCCGGCCGCGACGGTAATCTCACCGCGTGCGCGACAGCTTGCGGCCGAACGGGACGACGGGGCGCGACCGTGCCGGACACCGGATCAGGTCCGTCCTGTCCGGAGCGGCGGTGGCCGCCCTGGTCGGCGCCGCGCTGGCGGTGCCGACGCCGGCGGTCGCGGCCCCCGCGTGCGGGCCCACCGGCGGCCCGGCCCCCACCGAGATGCCCTGGGCGCTGAGCCGGCTCGATCCGGCGGCCGCCTGGCGGGTCGGCAAGGGGCAGGGCGTCACGGTCGCGGTCGTCGACTCCGGCGTCTCACCGAGCCACCCGCTGCTGCGCGGCCGGGTGCTGCCCGGCGAGGACTTCAACCAGCTGGTCCACCTGCGCGGGCAGTGCGACCTGGTCGGTCACGGCACCATGGTGGCGGGCATCATCGCCGGCCGGGAGGGTACCGGCTCGCCGTACACGGGTGTCGCGCCCGAGGCCCGCATCCTGCCGTTGCGCGTCCTGGCCGAGAACAAGGAGAACTTCGACCCGGACGTGCCGGGCGAGATCGGCCGGGCGATCCGCTGGGCGGTCGACCACGACGCCGACGTGATCAACCTGTCCCTGGTCACGCTCGACGACCCGGCCCTCCGGTCGGCCGTGGACTACGCCCTCGGCAAGGGTGTGGTCGTGGTGGCCTCCGCCGGCAACCGGCAGGAGAACCGGGAGGACCGGCCGGCCTACCCGGCGGCGTACCCGGGGGTCATCGCCGTCGCCGGCATCGACGAGCAGGGCGCCCACGTGGGCAGCTCGGTCAGCGGGGACTACGTGGACATCGCCGGTCCGGGCCTGAACATCGTCGGTCCCGCGCCGCAGGGCCCGGGCTACCGCGCCGAGCCGCAGGGCGGGACGAGCTTCGCCACCGCGTACGTCTCCGGGGTGGCCGCGTTGGTGCGGGCCGCGCACCCCGACATCAGCCCCGAGGAGGTGGCCTACCGGTTGACCCGCACGGCGGACAACCCGCCCGACGGGCACAACGCCGAGGTGGGCTACGGGATGGTCAATCCCTACCGGGCGGTGACCAACCTGCTCGGCACCCGCGACGACCCTCCCCTGGGCGCGATGCCGCCGCCCGCGCCGGCCGCCGACCCGCTGGCCTGGCAGCGCACGGTCGCGATCTGGGTCGCCGTCGTCGGCGTGCTGCTGGCCGGCACCCTGCTCACGCTGCGCCCGATCCTGGTACGCGGGCGACGGCGCGGCTGGCGACCCGGCCGTCGCGACCTTCCCCGCGACGCCTGACCCGACCGCGCACGGGCGGGCCGACCGGCTCCGGGGGCGTGGCTTCCGCGCCGAGCCGAGGAAACGCAGCGGCTCCGCCCGGCGCGAGCCGGAGCGGAGCCGTCGTCGACCGGTCGGGTCAGTTGCCCCAGACCTTGGAGTTGCTCATCTCCGTGGTCATGTAGTTCTCGCGCGCGACGCCCACCGCGCCGCCGATCTCGTTGAGGACCTTGTTGATGTCCCGCACGGCGGCGTCCCACTGGGCCTGGTGCTGCTCGTAGGCGGCCCGGTCCTGGCCCTCCCACTCGAGCTTGCTCAGCATCGCCCGCAGCGTGTCCAGCTTCTCGTCGATGGTCCGCGAGATGGCCTGCATCTGCTGGTTGCTGCTCTCGAGGACAGCGTAGTCAACCTTGATGCTCATCGATTCCTCCCCTGCCTGTCTTCGCGGATCACGGGTTGAGCGCAGCGTGGAACTTGTCCAGCATCTGCTGCTGCTCTTCGTCGTTGACCTGGTGCGTGGTGCCGGACTTGTCGAGCAGGTCCGCGATGTTGTCCATCGCCGTGAGCAGCTTGGTCGTGTCCTCGTTCCAGCGGGTCATCAGGCTCTGGAAGCCCGTGGACGCCTGGCCCTTCCAGGCCATGGCCAGATCGTCGACCACGTTCCACAGCTTCTTGAGCTCGCCGTCGACGTCGCTGCGCGTGGACCGCACGTCACTCGCGGCGGTGTGCAGAGTCGCTGCACTGACCTCGAACGCCATGCTTCACACCCTTCCGTCATCTAGTGGCGGCGGTTCCGCCGCGCCCATCCCCCGCGGCAAGGCGAACCCACCCCACCGACGGACACTTCATCCGAACCGTAGCGGACGACGTCCAACCCGCGCAGCCCTCCCTTGCCATCGTCGAATTCCGACAGGGCCGCTCGTTCCGACGTGGACCGTGCGAGGTGGACGGTGGCCGGTCAGGCCGGCTCCGTCCAGGCCGTCTGGATGAGCTGCTGACCGTCCCGGCGGCGGACCAGCGTGCCCCGGCCCGGCGGCTGCGGGGTCGGCCGCAGGTTGCCGAACACCGCGCCCTCCTCGCGGCTGCCGGACATCAGCAGGCCCGGCGAGTCCAGCTCGCGCAGGCGTTGCAGCACCGGCTCGTAGAGGGCCCGGGCCACGCCGCCCACCCGCCGCGTGACGATCAGGTGCAGGCCGATGTCGCGGGCCTGTGGCAGCAGCTCGTGCAGCGCGCTGAGCGGGTTGTTGCCACCGGAGGCGACCAGGTCGTAGTCGTCCACCAGGATGTAGAGCTCCGGGCCCTTCCACCAGCTGCGGTCCCGCAGCTGCGCGGTGGTCACGTCCGGCCCCGGCAGCCGGTTCTGCAGGGCGCTGCGGATCGACCCCAGCCCCTGGCTGAACACCTGGTTCGACGGCGCGTAGTCGAGCAGGTGGTCGCCCTCCACCGCGCCCAGCAGGCCCCGCCGGTAGTCCGCGATGACCAGGCGCGCCTGGGCCGGCGTGTAGCGCTCGGCGATCCCCCGGGCGATCAACCGCAGCAGGTTGGTCTTGCCGCACTCGGCGTCGCCGAAGACGGTCAGGTGCGGCTCGCTCGCCAGGTCCAGGTAGACCGGGGCGAGCGCCGACTCGTTGACCCCGATCGGGATGCCCGGGGCGGACCGGTCGACGACCTGGGCCAGGTCGCTCAGCGCCAGCTTGCGCGGCAGCAGCCGGACCTTCGGCGCCGGCCGCCCCGGCCAGTTCTGCGCCACGTGGCCGGCCAGCGCCACCGACGCCTCGGTCAGGTCCTCGATGTCGCGCTTGCCGTCGATCCGCGAGACCGCGGTGAGGAAGTGCAGCTTGTCCCGGGTCAGACCCCGGCCCGGAGCGCCGACCGGCACGTTCTGCGCGGCCCGCCTGTCGATCTCCGACTCGGACGGGTCACCGAGCCGCAGCTCCAGCTTGGTGCCGAGCAGGTCCCGCATGTTGATCCGGATCTCCGCCCAGCGCACCGCGGTGATCACCACGTGCACGCCGAAGCCGAGCCCCCGGTTGGCCAGGTTGGTGATCGTCTGCTCCAGCTCCTCGTACTCCTGGCGCAGCGTGTTCCAGCCGTCCACCACGAGGAAGACGTCACCGAACGGGTCGTCGGCGAACTCTCCGGCGGCCCGCCGCCGGCGGTAGCTCGCCACCGAGTCGATGCCGTGCTGGGTGAACCGGTTCTCCCGCTCGTCGATCACGGCGACCACCTCGGCGACGGTCCGCCGGACCGCCTCGGTGTCGCGCCGCCCGGCCACACCGGAGGTGTGCGGCAGCCCGTCCAGGCTGCGCAGCGCGCCGCCGCCGAAGTCGAGGCAGAAGAACTGCACCTCACGCGGCGTGTGGGTGAGCGCCAGGGAGGCGAGCATCGAGCGCAGCATCGTGCTCTTGCCGCTCAGCGAGGCACCGACGATCACCACGTTGCCGCCGGCCCCGGAGAGGTCGACCATCATCGGGTCCCGGCGCTGCTCGTACGGCCGGTCGACGATGCCGACCGGCACGGCGAGCCGGCCCCGGCCCGGCCAGTCCGCGGTGGTCAGGCCGAACGTCGGGTGCACGCTCAGCGTGGGCAGCAGCTCGGCCAGCCCGGACGGTTCGGCCAGCGGCGGAAGCCAGACCTGGTGCGCCGGCCGGCCGCGGCCCTTGAGCTGGTCGATCAGGACGTCCAGCATGGCCACCGCCTTGCCGTCCCCGTTCTGCTCCGGCTCGGGCGCGGTCTCCGCCGGGGTCGGCAACGCCGGCGCCGGCACGTAGTCGAGGCCGTACGGGACGATCCGACGCTGCACCTGCGCCCGGGTGGAGCGCTGCGCCTGCCCCGGCGCCCGGTACGGGCCGGAGACGTAGGCGGCGCGGAACCGCAGCATGGTGGCGGTGTCGGTCTTCAGGTAACCGTGGCCCGGCGCGCTCGGCAGCTCGTAGGCGTCCGGCACGCCGAGCACGATCCGGCTCTCCACCGCCGAGAAGGTCCGCAGACCGATCCGGTACGACAGGTGCGTGTCCAGACCGCGCAGCTTGCCCTCCTCCAGCCGCTGCGAGGCGAGGAGCAGGTGCACGCCGAGCGACCGGCCCAACCGGCCGATCATCACGAACAGGTCGATGAAGTCCGGCTTGGCGGCCAGCAGCTCGGAGAACTCGTCACAGATGATGAGCAGGCTGGGCATCGGCTCCAGCGGCTCACCGGCGGCCCGCGCCTTCTCGTAGTCGTAGCGGGAGACGTAGTTGCCGGACGCCCGCAGCACCTCCTGGCGGCGGTTCATCTCGCCGGCCAGCGCGTCCCGCATCCGGTCGACCAGCGGCAGCTCGTCGGAGAGGTTGGTGATCACCGCGCTGGTGTGCGGCAACGCGTCCAGCGACGCGAACGTGGCACCACCCTTGAAGTCGACTAGGACGAAGTTGAGCTCCTCCGACGAGTGCGTCACGGCCAGCGCCCCGACCACCGTCCGGAGCAACTCGCTCTTGCCGGAACCGGTCGCGCCGATCACCAGGCCGTGCGGGCCCATGCCCTCGTGTGCGGACTCCTTGAAGTCCAGCTCGACCACGTTGCCGTCCGGACCCAGACCGAGCGGGATGCGCAGCCGGTCCCGGTGGCTGCGCGGACGCCAGGTCTGCCGGGTGTCCACCTTGGCGGCGTCGCCGACGCCGAGCAGGTCCGGCAGCTCCATGCTGCGGGCCAGCGGTTCCTCGGTGCTGGCGCCCTGCTGCTGGGAGAGCCGGAACGGGGCGATCTGCCGGGCCAGCCCCTCCGCCGCCGCCAGCGACAGCCGGTCCGGCCGGCCGAGCCGGGAGGAGGTGGGGCCGCGCACCAGGTCGAGCCCGCTGCCGTCGCCGGCGTCCAGGCAGAGCAGCCACCGGCCGGCGTCCCGCGGCACCGCGCCGGACAGGTCGAGCACGGTGGTGCCGAGCAGCCCCGCGCCGGTCAGCGCGCAGGTCGCCGAGACCTCGCCGCCGTCGAGCACCACCACCACGTGCGGGGCGGTGGTGAGCGGCTTCGCCTCCGGGGCGAACCGCGGCCGGCCGCCCAGCTCGTTGGCGAGCGCCGACTCCGCCTCGGCCAGGCTGGCGAAGACCATCCGGCGCGCCCCCGCCGCGTCCGTACGCCCCGGGTGCTGGGCGTGCGGCAGCCACTTGGCCCAGTCCCAGGCCGGCTGCCGGTCCGGCGCGGACACCACGACGACCAGCAAGTCCTCCGGAGCGTGGAAGGTGACCAGCTGACCCAGTGCGGCCCGGGCCAGGTCGAGCACCGGCTCCCGGTCGCCGCGCAGCGCGATCCGGCTGAACGCCCGCAGCGACAGGGCGGTGGGCAGGTCGGGCACGCTGGAGTGGGCCCGGACGAACCGGCGCAGCGCGATCGCGCTCATCGGCTCCAGGTCCTCCACCGGCTTGGTCTCCGGTGGCACGATCTCCACCGCCAGCCGCTGCGGGCCGAGCGCGATCCGCACCTCGCCGAAGTCGTCCTCGGTGATCCGCCGCTCCCAGAGCCGGCGCGAGGCGGCGATCGACCAGAGCGCGTCGGGCTCCGGGTGCCGCCAGGTCATCGCGGCCCGCTGCTGCTCGGCCGCCCGCCGGGTGCGCTTGCGCATCTGCGCCAGGTAACGCATGTAGTCGCGCCGCTGCGCGTTCAACTCCGCCTTGTCGTTGCCGCCGTTGCCCAGCGTGCCGATCGCCATGCCCAACATGGACACCCCGAACAGGCCACCGGCGACGTACGTCATCATGCCGCCGCCACGGCCGGCGTAGAGGAAGGCCATGGCGCCGACACCGCAGAGCATCGGCAGGATCATCAGCACCTGCCCCATGCCCTTGGCCTGCGGCTCCGGCAGCTCGGGCGGGGACTCAAGCAACACCTCGCCGCGTGGCAGCGCCGGCCCCGGTTGACGCGGAAGTCGGCGGAACACCACCGTACTCACGGCTCTCCCCTCCCCAGAAGGTCTGCCACCGGCGCCGGATGTCGGGTGGGCAACCTGTGCGAGGGCCATCGTAGGTAATCTCCCGGAGGCGTCGTGGACCCGTGTGGGGGGCGACGCCGACGGCCGGGTGGAGCGTAGGCGAGCACGAGGAGGCCACTGTGGCGACGAAGGCGGCGACCGGCGGGCTGAGCCGGATCACCATCGTGGCGCCGCGCACCAGGATGGATCTGGCGCTGCCGTCCGACGTGCCGCTCGCCGACCTGCTGCCCACGCTGCTGCGCTACGCCGGCGAGGACCTCGCCGACGAGGGCGTACGGCACGGCGGTTGGAGCCTGTCCCGGCTGGGCGGGCAGCCGCTCGACGGTGGCCGCACCGCCGCGCAGCTCGGCGTCCGCGACGGCGAGGTGCTCTACTTCAACCCCCGGGCCGCCACCGCGCCCGAGATCGTCTTCGACGACGTGGTGGACGCCGTCGCCACCTCCACCACCCAGCGGGCCGGCGCCTGGCAGGTGGGCACCACGCGGGCGTTCGGCGTGCTCCTCGCCGGGTCGGCGCTGGCCGCGGGCGCGGTCGCCGCGTTGCTCACCGGTCCGCCGCAACTGCCCGGCGCGCTGGCCGCCCTGGTGGTGGCGGTCGCCCTGCTGGTCGGCGCCGCCGTACTGTCCCGGGCCGCCGGCGACAGCCGTACCGGAGCGGTGCTGGCCCTGGTCGGCATCGGGTACGCGGCGGTCGGCGGCCTGCTCGTGCTCGCCGGGGACCGGTCGCTCGACGACCTGGCCGGCCCGCACGTGCTGCTCGCCGCCACCGCGGTGGTGGTCGTCGGCGCGGTGGCCGCGCTCGCCGTCGGCGACCGGCT
>NZ_CADEAU010000050.1 GCF_902825405.1 Micromonospora maritima
CGTCGCCTCCGGTCGCACCCGCACCACCACCGGCGCCGGGACCGGCCGCGCCCGTGCCTGCCTGGGCCTGCTGGGCGCCCCGCGCGATGCCGCGGATGCCGCCGAAGATGCCACCGAGCCGCTGCACCCGGGCCTGGGTCAGCTGCGGGTCGACCAGCTGCCCGGAGCGCTCGCCGCGCATCTGCTCGGTGACCGCCCAGGCCCGGTCGAGTTCGACCGCCATGGCCTGTTCCCAGGGCACTCCCGGGCAGGCCGCGCCGGCCACCTCGACCGTGCCGGCGCAGCCGGCCGTGGCACGCCGCTGCCGGATCAGGTCGACCACCGCCAGGCGGTTGGCGATCCGGTCGGCCGAGTTGGCGTCCGGGTCGCGGCGCTGGTCCGCGATGAAGGTGAGGTTGTTGCGCAGCGCGCCGTCCAGGCCGGCGCAGTTCTCGGCCGCCTGGCCGGTGCCGGTCGCCACCGCGAACGCCGCCCCGGCCGTCAGCGCCAACGCCACCCCGCCGGCGATCTTCCGGTTGCGGGACGGTCCCGCCGTCGCCCCCCGCCGCCTGGTTGTGCCCCTGCTCCACGCCATCGAAGCTCCTCCGCCTCGTCGTCACGGGTGTCCGGCATCCGTGGGGGGATACGCGGAGCCGGCCGGACTCGGTTCAGGCGGTCGGATGGGGAATCGTTCCATTTCGACGCAGAGTGATGCCGAACGGCGAGTTCGTTACTCAGGGCGACGGGCGTCGATGGCGAAGCTCCTTGGAGCGATATGACGCTGAGTCATATCGCAAAAAATGGGAGTCAGTCCCGGCGAAGCCAGAGCACGCCCAACGGCGGGACCCGCAGCGCCGCCGACGCCGGCATGCCGTGCCACGGCACGTTCTCGGCGTGCACCGCGCCCAGGTTGCCCACCCCGGACCCGCCGTAGTGGTGGGCGTCGGTGTTGAGCGCCTCGGTCCACGTACCGCCGGCCGGCAGGCCGATCCGGTAGTCCTCCAGCGGCAGCGCGGAGAAGTTCGCCACGCAGACCAGGGTCTGGCCGTCCGGGGCGATCCGGACGAACGAGACCGCGTTGTTGGCCACGTCGTCTCCGGCGATCCAGCGGAAGCCGGCCGGGTCGGTGTCCTGCGCCCACAGCGCCGGCGTGGCCCGGTAGGCGCGGTTCAGGTCCGCGACCAGGCGCTGCACCCCGGCACGTGCCGGGTCGTGCAGCAGGTACCAGTCGAGGCCGCGCTCCTCGCTCCACTCGCGGTCGTCGGCGAGTTCGCAGCCCATGAAGAGCAGCTGCTTGCCGGGGTGCGCCCACATGTACGCCAGCAGCGCCCGCACGTTCGCCAGCCGCTGCCAGGTGTCGCCGGGCATCTTGCCGGTCAGCGACCCCTTGCCGTGCACCACCTCGTCGTGGCTGATCGGCAGCACGTAGTTCTCGCTCCAGGCGTACGCCAGGGAGAACGTGAGCTGATGGTGGTGGTGCTGCCGGTAGATCGGGTCCTTCGAGGTGTAGAGCAGGGTGTCGTGCATCCAGCCCATGTTCCACTTGAACCCGAACCCGAGCCCGCCCTCGGAGGTCGGCCTGGTGACGCCGGGCCAGGCGGTGGACTCCTCGGCGATCATCAGCACGCCCGGGTGGTGCCGGTAGACGGTGGCGTTCACCTCCTGGAGGAACGCGATCGCCTCCAGGTTCTCCCGGCCGCCGTGCACGTTCGGCGCCCACTGCCCGTCGGAGCGGGAGTAGTCCAGGTAGAGCATCGACGCGACCGCGTCCACGCGCAGCCCGTCGATGTGGAACTCGTCCAGCCAGTACAGCGCGTTGGCGACGAGGAAGTTGCGCACCTCGTTGCGGCCGAAGTCGAAGACGTACGTGCCCCAGTCGGGGTGCTCGCCGCGACGCGGGTCCGGGTGCTCGTAGAGCGCGGTGCCGTCGAAGCGGGCCAGGGCCCACTCGTCCTTGGGGAAGTGTGCCGGCACCCAGTCGAGGAGCACGCCGATGCCGGCGGCGTGCAGCCGGTCCACCAGGTGGCGGAAGTCGTCCGGGTCGCCGAAGCGGGCGGTGGGCGCGTAGTAGCCGGTGACCTGGTAGCCCCACGAGCCGCCGAACGGGTGCTCCATCACCGGCAGGAACTCCACGTGGGTGAAGCCCGTCTCCAGCACGTACGCGGTGAGCTGCTCGGCCAGCTCCCGGTAGCCGAGGCCGGGCCGCCAGGAGCCCAGGTGCACCTCGTACACGCTCATCGGCTCCTGGTGCGGCGCCTGCCGGGACCGGCGCGCGAGCCAGTCCGCGTCGCCCCACTCGTACCGTGACTCGTGTACCACCGACGCGGTGGCCGGCGGCACCTCGGTGCGCGCGGCCATCGGGTCGGCCTTGTCCCGCCACCGGCCGTCCGCGCCGAGGATGCGGTACTTGTAGCGGCTGCCCACCGGCATGCCGGGCACGAAGATCTCCCACACGCCGCTGGAGCCGAGCGACCGCATCGGCCACCCATCGTCCGGCGCCCAGCCGGTGACGTCGCCGACGAGTCGCACGGCCCGCGCGTTGGGCGCCCAGACGGTGAACGCGACGCCCTCGTCGAAGACCCGCGCGCCGAGCGCCGCCCAGAGCCGCTCGTGCCGGCCCTCGCCGATCAGGTGCAGGTCGAGGTCGCCGAGCGTGGGCGGATAGCGGTACGGGTCGTCGTGCGTGGTGCCGTCCACCTCGACCCGGTAGTCGAGCACCTCGCCGGGGAGGACCGCCTCGAAGACGCCGGCGTCGTGCACCCGCTTCATCGGGTGCCGTTCGCCGTCGGCGAGCAGCGTCACCTCGCCCGCGCCCCGGCGCAGCGTCCGGATCGTGGTGCTCCCGTCGGCCGGGTGCGCGCCGAGCACGGCGTGCGGGTCGTGTACCTCGCCGGTGATCAGCTGGTCCATCGGGCGTCGTCCTTGTCGGCCGGTGCGGTCGGTGCGGTGCCGCCGGAGAGGTCGGCGGGTACGTCTTCGACGGTGAGGTCGGGCGCGGCGGGCTGCTCCGGCTCGGCGGGGGCCGGCGGCGCCGGGCGGCGCACGGTGAGCACGTGCGCCGGTTGCAGGTACGGGTCGAGCCGCACCGCGTTGCGCTGCCCCCAGTCGTACTCGGTGCCGGTCAGCTCGTCGTGCACGGTGAACCGCTCGTGCCAGTCGAAGCCGAGCGCCGGCATGTCGAGCGTGGTGTTGCCCCACTGCACGGTGCGGGAGTCGAACGAGCAGACCACGATCACCGTGTTGCCGGTCTCCGGGTCGTGCTTCGACCAGCACAGCAGCGCCGGGTTGTCGATGTCGTGGAAGCGCAGGTTGCGCAGCTGGTGCAGGGCGGGGTTGTCCCGGCGGACCCGGTTGAGCGTGCCGATGAACGGCGCCAGCGACCGGCCCTGCGCCAGCGCGCCGGCCCAGTCCCGAGGGCGCAGCTCGTACTTCTCGTTGTCCAGGTACTCCTCGGCGCCGGGGCGGGCGACGTGCTCGAACAGCTCGAACCCGGCGTACATGCCCCAGGAGGGGGAGAGCAGCGCGGCCAGCACCGCCCGGATCTTGAACATCGGCGGTCCGCCGTGCTGCAACGACGAGTGCAGGATGTCCGGGGTGTTGGGCCAGAAGTTCGGGCGCATCCAGTCGGCGGAGGCGACCAGCTCCTCGCAGTACTCCCGCATCTCGGCCGCCGTCGTGCGCCAGGTGAAGTAGGTGTACGACTGGGTGAAGCCGACCTTGCCGAGCCCGTGCATGATCGCCGGCCGGGTGAACGCCTCGGCGAGGAACAGCACGTCCGGGTCCACCTTCTTGACCTCGGCGATCAGCCAGTGCCAGAAGTCGAACGGCTTCGTGTGCGGGTTGTCCACCCGGAAGATCCTGATGCCCTCGCCGACCCAGTGCAGCACCACCCGCAGCACCTCGGCCCGGATGCCCTCGGGGTCGTTGTCGAAGTTCAGCGGATAGATGTCCTGGTATTTCTTGGGCGGGTTCTCCGCGTAGGCGATGCTGCCGTCGGCCCGGGTGGTGAACCACTCCGGGTGCTCGGTGACCCACGGGTGGTCCGGCGCGCACTGCAACGCCAGGTCCATCGCCACCTCCAGGCCCTGCTCGGCGGCGGCCGCGACGAAGTCGCGGAAGTCCTCCGGCGTACCCAGGTCGGGGTGGATTGCGTCGTGGCCGCCCTCGGCCGCGCCGATCGCCCACGGCGAGCCGACGTCGTCCGGCCCGGCGGTGAGCGCGTTGTTGCGGCCCTTGCGGTTGACCCGGCCGATCGGGTGGATCGGCGGCAGGTAGAGCACGTCGAAGCCCATCGCCGCGACGCCCGGCAGGCGGTCGACGGCGGTGGCGAACGTGCCGGAGCGGGCGGGCGCGTCCACGGTGGCCGGGACCGCGCCCTCGGAGCGGGGGAAGAACTCGTACCAGGCGGAGAAGAGCGCCCGGGGCCGGTCCACCCACAGGGTCCGCTCGTCGCCGGTGGTGACCAGCTCGCGGACCGGGTGCTCCCAGAGCAGGTCGGCCAGGGCGAGCGCCGGGCTCACCCGCCGTGGCAGGTCCAGGCCGTCGTCGGTCAGCGCCCGCACGGCTTCGCGTACGCGGTCCCTGTCGCCCTTCGGCACCAGGTCGAGCGCGGCGGTCAGCACCCGCGCGCCCTCGGCCAGGTCGTTGGCCAGCTCGGCCGCGCCCTGGCCGGCGGCCAGCTTCTTGGTGACCGCGTTCTGCCAGGTGAGGTACGGGTCCTGGAACGCCTCCACGGCGAAGCGCCACAGGCCCACCGCGTCCGGGCGGATGGTGGCGTGCCAGCGGTCCTGCCCCGGCTCGCCGGGGCGCATCCGGGTGAACGGGCGGGCCGCGCCGTCCGGGCCGAGCCAGACCACGTTGCAGCCGAGCGCGTCGTGGCCCTCGCGGTAGGCCCGGGCCGACACCGGCACCAGCTCGCCGACCACCGCCTTGGCCGGGTAGCGACCGCAGGAGACGACGGGGGAGACGTCTTCGATCGGGAACCGTCCAGTCACCCGCTCAACCTACTGCGCGAGATCCTCTCGCGCTCGGCTGAGCCCCGGATGCACCCTCTCCGCGCGGTTGGTCCGCGCGGCTGGTCCGCCCGGCCGGTCCGGGCGGCTGGTCCGCGCGGCGCGCGACGAAGACGAACTCCCGGCCGGGGCGGTCGGGCGCGTCCCGCACGTCGCGCACCCGGTAGCCGGCGGCGGTCAGGCTCGCCTCGACCTCGTCCCGGTCGCGGAACCGCAGCGTCGAGTCCGACGTGACGACAGCGCCGTCGGCCAGGAACCGGTACGTGTACCGGAAGGACACGAACGGCAGGTCCACCGCGGTGACCTCGAGACGCCGTTGCACCGGCCCTTCGCCTGGCACGTCCCGGGTCACCGGCGCGGTGTCCGCCGCCCACTCCTCCCACGCGCGGCGCTCGGGCCGCCGGGTCTCGAACACGAGGTGCCCGCCCGGACGCAGCGCGTCGTGCACGCCTCGTAGCGTCCGCGCCCAGTCGTCGTCGGTGCGGAAGACCTGGGCCACGTTGCCGGTCATCACGGCCAGGTCGGCGCGCAGCGGCGGCAGCGTCGTGGCGTCGCCGGGCAGCCAGCGGACGCGGCCTTCGCGGTCCTTCGACCGGGCGACGGCGAGGGACGCCCCGGCCGGGTCGACACCCACGACGGTACGGCCGTGCCGCGCGAGCAGCAGGGCCAGGTTCCCGGTGCCGCACCCCAGGTCGAGCACCACGCGCGCGTCCAGCTCGTCGGCGATCGCGAGGTACGCGTCCAGGTCGTTCCGGTCGCCGTCGAACGAGTCGTAGACCGGCGCGAGCCGCGGGTGGGCGAAGATCGCATCCGGCATCCGAGGACTGTATCCGGCGACCGGGCGCGTGCGGTTCAGCCGAGCTCGTGTTCGACGGAGCTGGTGTCGAGGACCCGGGCGAGCGGCATCGTCGTGTGCGGCATCGTCGTGTTAATAAGGGGCCCTTCCTCTACCGGAGGCGTTAAGAAGGGGCCCTTCCTTACACCCCCACCGAGCGGTACACCTCAAGCGTCTGCCGGGCGATGGCGTCCCAGGAGAAGTGCTCGACCGCCCGCCGCCGCCCCGCCGCGCCGAACGCCGCGATCCGGTGCGGGTCGGCCAGCAGCTCGTTCATCCGCGCCGCCAGGTCGGCCACGAAGCGCTCCGGGTCCAGCGGGGTGCCGGACCCGTCGCCGGCCTGCTCGATCGGCACCAGCAGCCCGGTCTCGCCGTCCGCGACCACCTCGGGGATGCCGCCGGTGGCGGTGGCCACCACGGCCGTCTCGCAGGCCATCGCCTCCAGGTTGACGATGCCCATCGGCTCGTAGACGGACGGGCAGACGAAGATCGTGGCGTGGGTGAGCACCTGGATCACCTCGTGCTTGGGCAGCATGGCCGCCACCCACACCACCCCCGAGCGGGTGGCCCGCAGCTCGGCGGCCAGCTCCTCCACCTCGGCGCCGATCTCCGGCGTGTCCGGCGCGCCGGCCAGCAGCACCAGCTGCGTGTCGGCGGGCAGCTCCCGGGCCGCCCGCAGCAGGTACGGCAGGCCCTTCTGCCGGGTGATCCGCCCGACGTAGACCACGCTGGGCCGGGTCGGGTCGATGCCGAGCCGGTCGAGCACGTCGGTGTTCCGGTCCGGGGCGTACTGCGCGGTGTCGATGCCGTTGTAGACCACCCGGACCCGGTCCGGGTTCACCGCCGGGTACGCGGTGAGCACGTCGCGGCGCATGCCCTCGCTCACCGCGATGATCGCGTCGGCGGCCTCGAACGCGGTCCGCTCGCACCAGGACGAGAGCGCGTACCCGCCGCCGAGCTGCTCGGCCTTCCACGGGCGCAGCGGCTCCAGGCTGTGCGCGGTCGCCACGTGCGGCACCCCGTGCAGCAGCTTGGCGGTGTGCCCGGCCAGGTTGGCGTACCAGGTGTGGCTGTGCACCACGTCGGTGCCGGCGGTGCCGGCGGCCATCTCCAGGTCGACGCCCATGACCCGCAGCGCGGCGTTCGCGCCGGCCAGTCCGGTCGGCTCGGCGTACGCGGTAACGCCCTCCTCGTCGCGCGGCGCGCCGAAGCAGTGCACCCGGACGTCGGCGAGCCGGCGCAGCTCCCGGGCGAGGTATTCCACGTGCACTCCGGCGCCGCCGTAGACCTCCGGCGGGTATTCACGGGTGAGCAGGTCGACGCGCATCGGTGCCATGCCCGCACCCTAGTGCAGACCGCCGGATCGCACCGGGCGCGCAAGTGTGCCCGTCCGAGTGGTGAAGTCGCGTCGAGGTGGATAGCGTCTGACCATGGCTGCCAAGGTGCTCGCGATCGTCCTGGCCGGCGGGGAGGGCAAGCGCCTGATGCCCCTGACCACCGACCGGGCGAAGCCGGCCGTCCCCTTCGGCGGGATGTACCGCATGGTCGACTTCGTCCTCTCCAACCTGGCGAACGCCGGCTTTCTCAAGATCGTCGTGCTGACCCAGTACAAGTCCCACTCGCTGGACCGTCACATCACCAAGACCTGGCGGATGTCGACGCTGCTCGGCAACTACGTCACCCCGGTGCCCGCCCAGCAGCGGCGCGGCCCGTGGTGGTTCGCCGGCTCGGCCGACGCCATCTACCAGAGCTTCAACCTGATCAACGACGAGCAGCCCGACTACGTGATCGTCTTCGGCGCCGACCACATCTACCGGATGGACCCCCGGCAGATGGTGGAGGACCACATCGCCTCCGGCGCCGGCGTGACCGTGGCCGGCATCCGCCAGCCGCTGTCGATGGCCGACCAGTTCGGCGTGATCGAGGTCGGCGAGGACGGCCGACGGATCCGGGCGTTCCGCGAGAAGCCCACCGACGCGGTCGGGCTGCCCGACGCGCCGGACCAGATCTACGCCTCGATGGGCAACTACGTCTTCTCCACCCGGGCGCTCTGCGAGGCGGTCGAGCGCGACGCGGAGGACAAGACCAGCAAGCACGACATGGGCGGCAGCATCATCCCGATGCTGGTCGAGCGCGGCGAGGCCAACGTCTACGACTTCAAGGACAACGAGGTGCCCGGCAGCACCGACCGGGACCGCGGCTACTGGCGCGACGTGGGGACGCTCGACTCCTTCTACGACGCGCACATGGACCTGATCAACGTGCACCCGGTGTTCAACCTCTACAACTTCGAGTGGCCGATCTACACCGAGCAGCCGCCGTACCCGCCGGCGAAGTTCGTCCACGCCTGGGGCGAGCGGGTCGGCCGGGCGGTCAGCTCGATGGTCTCGCCCGGCTCGGTGATCTCCGGCTCGCTGGTGGAGAACTCGATCGTCTCGCCGAAGGTCAAGGTCCACTCCTGGGCGCACGTGGACGGCGCCGTCCTGATGGAGGGTGTGGAGATCGGCCGGCACGCGGTCGTCCGCCGCGCGATCCTGGACAAGAACGTCTACGTTCCGGAGGGCGCCGAGATCGGCGTCGACCTGGAGAAGGACCGACAGCGCTACACCGTGTCCGACAACGGCATCGTCGTCATCGGCAAGGGTCAGCGCGTCGAGCCCTGACCCGCCCCACCGAATCCCCGAGGAGGATCCCGCAGTGGCCCACCCCCGTGCCGGGCAGCCCGCCGAGCCCGCCGACCTGGTCGACGTGCCCCGGCTGGTCACCGCCTACTACGCCGAGCACCCCGACCCGAGCGACCCGGCGCAGCAGGTCTCCTTCGGCACGTCCGGGCACCGCGGGTCCAGCCTGCGCAACGCGTTCAACTCCGACCACATCCTCGCGGTGACCCAGGCGCTCTGCGACTACCGCCGGGAGCAGGGCCTCGACGGGCCGCTGTTCCTCGCCCGCGACACCCACGCGCTCTCCGCGCCCGCCGAGGCCGACGCGCTGGAGGTGCTCGCCGCCAACGACGTCACCGTGCTGCGCGACAGCCGGGACGGCTACACGCCCACGCCGGCCCTGTCGCACGCCATCCTCACCCACAACCGGGGCCGCAGCTCGGGGCTCGCCGACGGCATCGTGATCACCCCGTCGCACAACCCGCCGTCCGACGGCGGGTTCAAGTACAACCCCACCAACGGCGGCCCGGCCGACACCGACGTCACGACGTGGATCCAGGACCGCGCGAACGCCATCCTGGCCGCCGGGCTCAAGGAGGTGAAGCGCATCCCGTACGCGCGGGCCCGCACCGCCGACACCACCGGGGAGTACGACTTCCTCGCCCGCTACGTCGACGACCTGCCCGCCGCGCTGGACGTCGACGCGATCCGGGACGCGGGCGTGCGCATCGGCGCCGACCCGATGGGCGGGGCGAGCGTCGCGTACTGGGGGGAGATCGCCGAGCGGCACCGCCTCGACCTCACCGTGATCAACCCGACCGTGGACCCGACCTGGCGGTTCATGACGCTGGACGGCGACGGCAAGATCCGGATGGACTGCTCGTCGCCGAACGCGATGGCCTCGCTGATCGCCGCCCGCGACCGGTTCGCGGTCTCCACCGGCAACGACGCCGACGCCGACCGGCACGGCATCGTCACCCCCGACGGCGGGCTGATGAACCCCAACCACTACCTGGCGGTGGCGATCGGCCACCTGTTCCGGACCCGCGAGCAGTGGGGCCCGGCCGCGGCGGTGGGCAAGACGCTGGTCTCCTCCTCGATGATCGACCGGGTCGCGGCCGACCTGGGCCGGCCGCTGCTGGAGGTGCCGGTCGGCTTCAAGTGGTTCGTGCCCGGGCTGCTCGACGGCGCGGTCGGCTTCGGCGGCGAGGAGAGCGCCGGCGCGTCCTTCCTGCGCCGCGACGGCAGCACCTGGACCACCGACAAGGACGGCATCCTGCTCTGCCTGCTCGCCGCCGAGATCATCGCCACCACCGGGCGGAGCCCGAGCGAGCACTGGGCCGAGCTGGCCGACCGCTTCGGCGCGCCGGCGTACGCCCGGATCGACGCTCCCGCCACCCGGGAGCAGAAGGCCGTGCTCGGCAAGCTCTCGCCGGAGCAGGTGGCCGCCACCGAGCTGGCCGGCGAGCCGATCACCGCCGTCCTCACCACCGCGCCCGGCAACGGCGCGGCGATCGGCGGGCTCAAGGTGACCACCGAGTCGGGCTGGTTCGCCGCCCGTCCCTCCGGCACCGAGGACGTCTACAAGATCTACGCCGAGTCGTTCCAGGGCCCGGAGCACCTGGCCCGGATCCAGGAGGAGGCCAAGGCCCTGGTCGACGGGGTCCTCGGCGCGGCCTGACCCGGCTCAGCGGGGCGGGGGCAGCTCACGGCGGTTGAGCTGCTCCCGCAACCCGTCCGGCAGCAGCTCGCGCAGCTGTTCGGGCAGCAGCGGCAGGTCCAACAGGCTCAGCTTGAGCTGGTTGCGCTCCTGGTAGCGGCGCGGATCGAGGCGGACCACCCGACCGGCGTCCGGCACGTAGCGGACGTGCACCGAGCCCTCGGTCGCGGCCTCGCGGATCAGCAGCCCGTCCATCTCCACCGCCACCGGCGCCGAGTCCGGGCGCAGCTCCAGGTGCACGCTCTCGTGCGGGGACAGCAGCACCGAGCGGGAGATCCCGGCCATCGGGGCCGACGGCGTCACCACCAGCGCCTCCGTCGCCGGCGAGATCAACGGCCCGCCGGCGGCGTAGCTGTACGCGGTGGAGCCGGTCGGCGTGCTGACCACCAGCGCGTCGCACCGGTAGTAGCCGTACCGCTGGCCGTCCACGGCCAGGGTGGCCGTGACGAACCCGGCGCCGGGCTGGCGGACCAGCGCGATGTCGTTGAACGCCACCACGTCGTCTCCGCACACGTCGCAGGCCAGGCAGGCGTGCGACTCGACGGTGAAGTCGTGGGCGACGAGCCGTTCCAACGCGCGGGGCAGGTCCGGCGGTTCCACCTCGACCAGGAAGCCCACCCGTCCCAGGTGCACCCCGAGCACCGGCTTCGGGTCGCGGACGGCCATCCGCAGCGCGCCCAGCATGGTGCCGTCGCCGCCGATACTGATCAACGCGTCGCAGTGGTCGGCCAGGTCGCGGGCGGGCACCGCCTCCACCGAGGTCGGCACCCGGTGCCGGTCCTCGTGGCGGACGGCGAGGCTCTTGCCGTGCTGGCCCGCCCAGCGCGCGATCGTCCCCACCACCTCGGAGACGTCCCGGGTGGGGTGCAGCACCAACCCGAACACGTAGCCCGCCACCGGTACAGCTCACCACAGGTGGCGGGCGCGGCGTCAGCCCTTGACGAAGTGCACGTGCACCCAGCCGGGCTGGTTGCGGCGCAGCCAGACCGTCGGCGCCTGGAGGACGACCCCGAGCGCGGCGAGCGCCTTGGTCGTCGGCCGCCACTCCGGCCGGACCAGCTCCGCCCCGCACGTGAGGCAGCCCTCCTCCTGCTGGTAGGTGCCCCGGGGGTTGCCGGCCAGGTCGGTGACGGCGGCGGCCAGGGCGTTGGTGCCGCTGCGGCGGCCCACGTAGGAGGTGGCCTCGACCCGCAACCCGGGGAACAGGCCGCGCAGCCGCTCCAGGGTGAACGAGTTCACGTGCCCCCAGGGCGGGTTGCGGTGACCGCACTGGCCGCAGGTCGTCTGGCCGAGGCGCAGGTCCTGCCGGAACGGCACCCCGACGATCAGGTCGCGCCGCGCCACCCGGGCCAGCTCGGCGCAGGCCAGCGGTAGCAGCCGGGACGGCACGTGCTCCAGCACCTCCGTGCAGAGCACCAGGTCGAAGCTGTCGTCCGGGTAGGTGAGGGCGGTGATGTCACCCTGGACGCACTCGACCCGCTCGTGGTCGACCGTGGGCGCGTTGAGGTCGAGCGCGATCACGTGGTCGTACCGCTCGGTGAGCCGCGCCGCCAGGTAGCCGTCCCAGGCGCCGGCGTCCAGAGCCCGGTCACCCCGGGACGGAATCAGCCGGAACAGATCGGCGATGCGTTCCTGTTCCTCGGCGGACTTCCGAATGACGGCGCGGTGAGCGGTCAGATCCACAATGTTCTCCCTCGATCCCCGGATGACGAAGCCTGGCCAGGTCAGTTCACGCCTGACGGCTGGCAAACGACCGAGGAGCGGGATTGGTCACGACACGGCGGGGTGTTTTCGCTGATTCCCGGTCGCCGTTCGACACGGGGTCCGCGAATGGCGAAACACGTCCTCGACGCGCCGTCCGGTGGTTAGTCTCCGAATCGCGCGGACAATTGCTGCACCGCACGCGACAAGTGAGCGGCATTCGAGAAAAGGTGGAGAAGAATGCGACTGTTGGTGACCGGCGGCGCCGGTTTCATCGGCTCCAACCTGACCCGAGCCGCCCTCGCGGATCCGGCGGTGCGCGACGTCCGTGTCCTGGACGACCTGTCGACCGGGTTGGCGGGGAACCTGTCGGGGGTCGACGTCGAGCTGGTGACCGGCTCGATCCTCGACCCGGCCGCGCTGGCGCGGGCGATGTCCGGCCGGGACGCCGTCGTGCACCTCGCCGCGCTGCCCAGCGTGCCCCGCTCGGTCAAGGATCCGCTGGCCTCGCACGGCGCCAACGCGACAGGCACCCTCTGCGTCCTGGAGGCGGCGCGCCAGCACGGCGTCGGTCACGTCGTGGTCGCCTCGTCCTCCTCCGTCTACGGGGCGAACCCGGAGCTGCCGCGCAGCGAGTTCGGCTGGACCAGCCCCCTGAGCCCGTACGCGGCCAGCAAGCAGGCCACCGAGTCCTACGCCCTCGCCTACCAGGCCTGCTACGGCCTGCCGACGCTCGCGTTCCGGTTCTTCAACGTGTACGGCCCGCGGCAGCGGCACGACCACGCGTACGCCGCGGTCATTCCCCGGTTCGTGCACGCCGCGCTGCACGGCGAGCCCGTCGTCTTCCAGGGCGACGGGCGGCAGACCCGCGACTTCACCTACGTGGAGACGGTCTGCGCGGTGCTCCTCGACGCGGTCCGCCGGTCGGTGTTCCACCCGCACCCGGTCAACCTGGCCTTCGGCACGCAGACCGACCTGCACGCCATGGTGGCCGAGCTGGAGTCGATCCTGGACCACCCGATCGAGCGCCGGACCGCGCCACCCCGGACCGGTGACGTCGCCCGGTCCACCGCCGACAACGGTCTGCTGCGCCAGTTGTTCCCCGAGGTGCGGCCGGTGCCGCTCCCGGTCGGACTGCGCGCCACGGTCGCCTGGCACCAGGCGCTGCGCGCGTCGACCACCGTGGGGGCCTGAGTTCGGCGAAGCCGGGGCCGGCGCCGGAGGTGCCCGTGGCCGCTCAGGCGCCGGTCCGGGGCCGCGTGACGACCCCCGGCCGGCTCGCCACGCCGGACAACAGGCGCAGGTACCCGGCCATCTGGTCGTCGCGGTAGAGGCCGTCCAACGTCGACTCCGGCAGGGCCGGCACGCCGCCGTCGCGCCGCTTCTGCGCCGACCAGGCGCGCAACTGCTCCGCGATCTCCGGCGCGCCGCTCAGGACGACGCCCGCGTTCCGGCTGCGGACCAGGTCCGCGACCACGCCGTCGGGGTGGCCGACGACCAGGATCGGGCGGCGTGCCCGGAGGTAGTCGAACAGCTTGCCGGGCACGGTGCCGGCGTCCATCGGGTCGTCCCACATCAACAGCACGAGCACGTCGGCCGCGGCCTGGATCCGCCACGACCGCTCCACCGGCACCTGACCGGTCGTGGTGACCAGGTCGGCCACCGTCGACCGCGCGACGGCGTCCCGGGCGACGCCGTTGTCGACGCCGGCGAGCACCAGGTGCACGTTGCGGGCGTCGTCGCCCAGCAACGCGAGCGCGTCCAGCAGGGGGCCGGGGTCGCGGCGGCCCGGATAGAGCACCCCGGTGTGCGCCAGCAACAGCGCCGACTCGGGGACGTCCAGGCCGGCCGCGCCACGGGTGGCGGCCGGCTCGGCCGCCCGCGCCGGTGGCCCGGACGGCCGACGGTCGATGCCGTTCATGACGACGTGGGTCTCGACGCCGAAGGTCGAGCGCAGCGTCCGCGCCAGCGGTTCGGAGATGGTGACGGCGAGGGCCGCCGAGCGCAGCAGGCGGTGTTCCAGCCAGTGGTCGGCGCGCCGGCGCGGTGCGGTCTGGCCGTGGACCCAGTACTCGTTGCCCACGGTCCACAGGTCCCGGTAGTCGGCGACCCAGGGCGCGCGCAGCTTCCGTCCCAGCGTCGCGGCCACGACGAAACCCGAGAACGGCGGTCCGGAGGCCACGATCACGTCGGGTCGCCAACCGGTGCGCAGGAAGCGCCGCACCGCCGACGGGATCCAGTTCGCGTCGGAGTCGGGGACCATCAGCACCTCCCGTCCGACGCCCCGGGCCACCCGCCGGGCCGTGGCGCGCGCGGCGGCGAACCGGGTCGGGCCCGTCGGGGTGGTCCCGGCACCCGCCGGGGCGGGACCGCCGACGCCGGGCCAGCGGAACACCGGCGCGGCCCGTACGACGAGTTCTTCGGGCAGGTCGTCGTCGGGGCCGGCGGGATCGGCGGGGGTGCCGGTGAGCACGCGGACGTCCCAGCCCGCGGCACGGGCGAAGCGGGCGAGCGCGGCCGGTCGCCGGGCGCCCACCAGTTCCGACGGCGGGAAGCAGTGGGCGACGATCAGCAGGCGCCCGCGCCGGCCCGATCCGTCAGCGGGGTGCGGCCCCGCCGTGCCGCCGGCCCCGGGTTCGGCATCCGCGCGGACGAGTTCCATCATCGGTCTCCGACGGCTGGTGCCCACTGACGGGTGTATCGCCGCCAGTGACAGTTCGGTCATTTGCCCGACATGTTAGGGGCGGCGGCGGGGTGAAGTCCCCGGATGTGCGAATTCTGTGCCGCTTTCAATCGGTACGTATCCCGGCCGAGGAATGCGTCGTTGAGTGTGCGACACCGCCGCGGCGATCGGCCGCGTTCGCGTACGCCGGAGCCGTTGATCGGGCCGGAGCCCCCGGATCGGCGAGGACAGCGGGTGGGGTGGATGCGCGCCGGTCGGTCGGAGACTCGCTGGGAGACGGGAATGCATGTTGTGATCATGGCTGGGGGCAGGGGCACCCGGCTGCGGCCGTACACGACCAGCCTCCCGAAGCCCCTGGTGCCCATCGGTGACCGGTACGCGATCCTCGAGATCGTCCTGCACCAACTGGCGGCCTGTGGCTTCACCGGCGCCACGATCGCGATCAACCACATGGGCCCGCTGATCCGCGCGTTCGTCGGCGACGGCGCGCGCTTCGGACTCCGGGTGGACTACGCCGAGGAACGTGTCCCGCTCTCCACGATCGGGCCGCTGTTCGCGATCCGCGACCGGCTGCCGGAGCACTACCTGGTGATGAACGGCGACATCCTCACCGACCTCGACTACGCGGACCTGCTGCGCACGCACGTCGCGTCGGACGCGCCGCTGACCGTCGCCACCTTCGACCGGACCGTCAAGGTCGACTTCGGGGTGCTGGAGGTCGAGGACGGCCGGATCGTGCGCTTCGCGGAGAAGCCCACGCTCGACTACCGGGTCAGCATGGGCGTGTACGCGATGTCGGCGCGGAGCATCGCCGCGTACCCGGAGGGGCTGGCGTTCGGCTTCGACCAGTTGATGCTGGACCTGCTCGACCGCGGCGACCTGCCGGCCAGCTACCACTTCGACGGCTACTGGCTGGACATCGGCCGGCCGGACGACTACGACGAGGCCAACCGGATCTTCGACGCGGTCGAACCCATCCTGATGCCCAGGTCGGTGCCGGAGCCGGTATGACGACCGTTCTCCTGCTCGGCGCGTCCGGCTTCCTGGGCGGCCACGTGCGTCAGTCCCTCGCGCCGTTCGCGACCCTGCACTGCCCGACCCGCGCCGAACTCGACCTGGTGCGCTGCGACGTCGCCGACATCGCCGCGTCGCTCCGGGCGGTACGGCCGTCGGTGGTGGTCAACTGCGGCGGACGGCTCGCCGGTGACGGCGCCGAACTGGTCCTGGCCAACACCGCCGGCACCGCGAAGCTGGTCGAGGCGATCGGCGCGGTCGCGCCCGGCACCCGGCTGGTCCGCCTCGGCTCCGCGGCCGAGTACGGGTCGGTGCCGCACGGGCACGCCGCGTCCGAGGACGATCCCGCGGTGCCGGTCAGCGCGTACGGCGTGAGCCAGCTCGCCGCCACCCGCCTGGTCGAACTCGCCGGTGCCGCCGGTCGGGTGGATGGCGTGGTGCTGCGGGTGTTCAACCCGATCGGGCCAGGGCTGCCGGCGGGGACCGTCCTCGGCCGGGCGGCCGCGCTGCTGGACGCCGCCCGCGCGACGGCCGCCACCGGCATCTCGATGGGGCCGCTCGCGGCGTACCGGGACTTCGTCGACGTCCGCGACGTGGCGTCGGCCGTGGTGGCCGCGGTGCGGGCCCCGGCGCTGCCGGAGCGGGTGTACAACGTCGCCAGCGGATCGGCCGTCCCGACCCGGGACGCGGTCCGTCTCCTCGCCGAGACCGCCGGCTTCACCGGCGAGATCCGCGAGGACCTGCCGGCGCCCGGACGCTCCGCGGCCGTCGGGTGGATGTGCGGCGACGTGCGGCGCGCCGGCCGGCTGCTCGGCTGGGCGCCGGCGTACGACCTCGTCGACTCGGTCAAGGCCGTCTGGTCCGGCCGGGCCGACGGCACGACCACCACCAACCTGTGACGCTGAATCTGATCGAGGGGGAGCCATGGCCAGCGGCGGTACTGGAACGGACCGTGGAGTCGACGTGACCGGGGCGGATCCGCTCGGCCCGTCCGAGCCGGCGACGCCGGAGGTCGTCGCGGTCACCGGCGCCGGTGGGTTCATCGGCTCCCACCTCGTCGAGGCGCTGGTCGCCCGGGGACACCTGGTGAAGGCGCTCGTCCACTACAACGGACTCGGCTCGTACGGGTGGTTGGACACCGTGCCGCCGGCCCACCTGGACCGGGTGGAGGTGATCGCCGGCGACATCCGGGACCGGGGCACGGTCCAGCGGCTCGTGGCCGACGCCGGTGTCGTCTACCACCTGGCCGCGCTGGGCGGCATCCCGTACTCCTACCTCGCCCCCCAGTCGTACGTGGACACCAACGTGGTGGGCACGCTCAACGTCCTCGAGGCCGTCCGCACCGCCGGCACCGGACGGCTCGTGGTCACCTCGACCAGCGAGGTGTACGGCACGGCGGTCAGCGTCCCGATGACCGAGTCGCACCGGCTGCGCGGCCAGTCGCCGTACGCCGCCTCGAAGATCGCCGCCGACAAGCTCGCCGAGAGCTTCCACCTGAGTTTCGGGCTGCCCGTGGTCACCCTGCGCCCGTTCAACACGTACGGGCCGCGGCAGTCCACCCGCGCCGTCATCCCCACGATCATCAGCCAGCTCGCGGCCGGTGTCCGGCGGATCGAGCTGGGCGCGGTGAACACCACCCGGGACCTCCTGTTCGTCGCCGACACGGTGGCCGCGTTCATCGCCGCCGGCAACGCCCCCGCCGACGCGGTCCTGGGCGAGACGCTCCAGGCCGCCACCGGCCAGGAGACGTCGGTCGCCGAACTCGTCCGGCGGATCGCCGCGGCCTTCGGTACGACTGTCGAGATCGCGGTGGCCGACGAACGGCTGCGGCCGGCGAACTCCGAGGTCGAGCGGCTGGTCGGGGACAGCGCGTTGCTGCGCGGGCGCACCGGCTGGCAGCCGGCGGTGACGCTCGACGACGGGCTGAAGCAGACCATCGAGTGGTTCGTCGACCCGGCCAACCTGGCCCGGTACCGACCCGAGCGGGCCGTGTAGACGGTGGACGAACCGATGAGGCCGCAGGGCCCGAGGGCGGAAGGGGAACGGGCGTGACGGCGCACCAGGGGTTGACCACGGTCCACCGGCCGCGCGGGTCGGACCGGGGGTACGGCGTCGGGTCGAACCCGGTGCTCTGGCGCGGCGTCTGGCCACTCGCGGTCGTGGTGGTGGGAACGCTCACCGGCTATCTGGCCGTGCAACGGCCGGCGCTGCTGGCGCTGGCGGTGGCCGCCCTCGCGGTCACCCTGGTCGGATTCCGCCGACCCGACCTGGTCCTGCTCGCCATGGTGCCGATGAGCGTCGCGCACGTGTCGTTCGGCTACGGGGGCGATCCCGTGGCCGCCGTCGTCGTGACCGGCGCGGTCGGCGTCTGCCTGCTCGTGGCGGTGCCGATGCGACCCGAGCCGCTGCGGCCCCGGGTGGACTGGACGCTGCTCTGCGTCGTCGCGTTCGGCGTCCTGCTCGTCGCCAGCACCACCGTGCGCAGCACCGTCGGGTCGCCGGTGCTGGCCGGCAAGTTCGGCGGGCTGTCCCACCTGGTCATCGTGGTCGCCGGCCTGCTGCTGCTGGTGGCGACGATCTGGACGGCGCCCGACCCGGCGGCGGTGGCCCGGCTGACCGCTCTGGCCGGTGGCATCATCGCGACCCACGCGTTGCTCAACGGCTCGTACAACCTCGGGCGCCTCGAAGGGCTCGGCCTCAACAGCAACTACCTCGCCGCGGTCCTGGCCCCGACCGTCGGGGTAGGGATCGGGCTGACGCGGCAGAGCCGGCGGCCGTACTGGCTGGTGCCCGCGGCGTTGTGTCTGGTCGCGGTGCAGCAGACGCAGTCGCGCGGCGGGATGCTGGCCGCGGTCGCCGGGATGGGGGTCGCGCTGCTCGCCGCGCGGCCGACCGGGCAACGCCTCGTCGGTGCCGCGCTGGTGGCCGGCGCCGGAGGTCTCGCCTACGCGTACCGCGGCCTGCTCTGGGCACTCGTGTTCGGTTCCCGGCCCGCCGACCAGCTCGGTGACTCCTCGGGCCGCACCGAGGTCGCCCGGGCGGCGCTCGACGCGATCCTCCAGCACCCGTTCACCGGCATCGGCTACCGCATGTTCCCCTACTACGCGCTGGGCCATCCCGAGGTCGGGCGTTACCTGTACACCCACGACGACTACCTCGGGCTCGCGGCGGAGGCCGGCCTGCCGGCCGCGCTGATCTTCCTCACCCTGGTGGTCGGAGGGTTGACGGCGTCCGGCGGCCTGCGACTGACCGCGGTCCGGGCCGGTGTCGCGGCCGGCGCGGTCAACCTGGTGTTCGCGAACATCCTGGTCTGCCCGGTCGCCATCGTCGGGTTCTGGATCGGCCTCGGCTGCCTGCTCGCGCACGGCCGGCATCGTCGGCTCCGGCCGGGCCGGCCGAGCGGGGCGCCGTCGTCCTCCGCGCCGGGCGCGGTCCCGTCCGCCCGTGTGGTCGGGCAGCA